>NZ_JBFRKG010000054.1:0-43524 GCF_041469325.1 Shewanella sp. 10N.286.51.B8 | reverse complement strand
CTTCTGGTGTTTTAATGCTTTTAGCAGCTTCTTTAGCAAAAGCTTCAATATCTTTTTTGTTCATGAGTATCTGCCTATCCTTGACTCTCTATAGAGTACGTGTTGATAAGCAGTTACACAAAATTAGTTACAGCCTCAATAATCACAGCAACAATCAGTTAAACGATTACTTAAATAATCATTTCTACGATCAATTCAAACAGAAAGAATGCCTTTAAAAGCTAGTCTGTTGTCGGCACTTTTTCATCAATACTAACAATTTCCATTTTCTTAAATATCAGCAAAAGTCCGACATACACGCCAACCAAATTTAGCCCTAAACCTATCCGTTATATGACACATGTATCATTCAGTAGAGTCTATTAAACAGTAATTATTTAGTTGATATAAAAGCAATTAATATGTCAGTTTTTTGGTGAATGAACATTGAAAAATAAGCTTTTTTAGCAATAACTCCACCTCTAATGTTAGCGCTAACAACTGTTGTGTGATATAAAATAACTCACTTTTTAACTTTGTCGTTACAAAACAGGTTGCTTATGAGTCAACAAATAAACCCAATTTTACCAGGGTTTCATCCCGACCCCAGTATTGTCAGAGTAGGCGATGACTATTACATTGCCGTGTCGACATTTGAATGGTATCCCGGAGTTCAAATTTTCCATTCTGTGGATTTGGTTAATTGGACATTAGTGAGTAGGCCATTAAATCGGGCTGCACTACTGGATATGACAGGTTGTCCTGACTCCTGTGGTATCTGGGCGCCTTGTTTGAGTTATGCGGAAGGTTTGTTCTATCTCATTTATACCAATGTAAAACGATTTGATGGAAATTTTAAAGATACCCCTAATTATCTAACGACGTGTAGCACCATTGATGGTGAATGGAGTAACCCGGTTTATTTAAATAGCAGTGGTTTTGACCCATCATTATTTCATGATGACGATGGCAGTAAATGGTTAGTTAATATGCTGTGGGATCATCGACCAAATAAACATCCCTTTGCAGGGATAGTATTGCAGCAATATTGCCACAAACAGCAAAAGTTAATTGGCACAGCAGTTAATATATTTGCTGGTAGCCCTCATCGCCTTACAGAAGGCCCACACTTGTATAAGATAAATGATTATTATTATTTATTAACGGCAGAAGGTGGCACCAGTTATGAACATGCTTGCACGTTTGCGCGTTCAAAGCATATCGCGGGTCCTTATGAGATTGATCCCAATGTACATGTATTGACGTCTAAAGATCATCTCGATAAACCCTTACAGCGAACAGGTCATGGAGGTTTAGTTCAAACTCAAGAAGGGCAATGGTATTTAACCCATCTGCTCTCTAGGCCGCTAAAACTAGATGATGGTGTTAAGCGCAGCCCGTTAGGGCGAGAAACCGGTATTCAAGCATTAATATTACATGATGATGCTTGGTTTAGGCTGGCATCGGGTGAAGTGTATGGTGAGGTTAATCCTATAGGCTTAACCGTTACACCCAAAAGAGATTTCTCACATTATGATGACTTTTCAACCTCGATATTACCCTGCCATTATCAATGGTTGAGAATCCCAAATCCTGAATGTTTTTATAGTTTAACGGATAAGCCTGGCGCGTTGACTTTGTATGGTAAACATTCTGTAGGTAGTAGCTTTAAACAGGCACTTATCGCGAGAAGACAACAGCATTTATCTTTTGTGGCACAAACTCAATTACGCTTTAAACCAATGAGCTTTCAGCAACAAGCAGGGTTAATTTGCTATTACAATGCGCATAAGTTTCATTATTTGTATGTTTCATATGATGATGAAAAAGGTGTGCATATCGATGTTATGAGCTGTTTGGGTGATGAATCTTTAAAAGCTGATTTTCCCATTTATCAAAAACGGCTGCCAATTAGCAGCGAGACTGTGAGCCTTAGGGCTGAAGTTGATAATGAGCTGCTGACCTTTAGTTATTCGGTTGAGAAGGATGTGTGGTTACCTATTTGCGAATTAGATTACAGTGTTATTTCTGATGAAGCAGGAAAGGGTGAAGGCGCTAATTTTACTGGTGCATTTATTGGGATGTGTTGCCAAGATTTAACCGGCGCAAATATTGCCGCTGAGTTTAACTATTTTGATTATCAAGAAAAGCATTAGCGATTTAACACTTAACACTTAACACTTAACACTTAACAAGTCAGCGGTATAAAATAGGCCATCTTAATATTAAGATGGCCTATTTTTTATTCATTTAAACCTCAAAATAGGGGCTTAATAGAATTCAATGTTAAATATAGCGATTAACCACATTTTCAAGTAATTCTTGGCGTCCAGAAACCGATGTTGGATTGATATTCTGCTCATGGACTACCTTAGCTAAGCTTTCTAAGCTATGTTGACCATCAAAAATATCTTTACCAAGTCCTTTATTCCAGCCTGCATAACGTTGCTCTACAAATGAAGATAACGGTGCATCTTCAATAAGTTGTGCTGCATTAAGTAGTGATTTAGCCATGGTATCCATACCACCAATGTGACCATGGAATAAATCATCATTTTCACACGATTGACGACGAAGTTTTGTATCGAAATTTAATCCGCCGGTTGTAAAACCACCTGATTTTAAAATTTCGTACATCACTAAGGTACATTCAGCAACATCGTTAGGGTATTGGTCTGTGTCCCAACCATTTTGCATATCACCACGGTTAGCATCGATACTGCCCATAATGCCTTCAGCACATGCTACAGCTACTTCATGATGGAAGCTGTGTCCAGCCAAGGTTGCGTGGTTAGCTTCAATATTTACTTTAATTTCATCTTGTAAACCGTGCTTGTGTAAGAAGCCTGCGACGGTTGCAGTGTCATAATCGTATTGATGTTTAGTCGGTTCTTGAGGCTTAGGCTCGATTAACAAAGTGCCTTTAAAACCAATTTTATGTTTATGTTCTACTACCATTTTTAAAAAGCGTGCGTACTGTTCGCTTTCTTGCTTTAAGTTAGTATTCAGTAGCGAATCATAACCTTCACGGCCGCCCCATAACACGTAGTTTTCGCCACCTAAACGGTTAGTCACTTCCATTGCGTGTTTTACTTGAGCTGCGCCATAGGCAAACACTTCAGGGTTTGGATTCGTAGCACCACCTGCACAAAAACGTTTATTTGAGAACAGATTAGCTGTACCCCAAAGTAATTTAACGCCAGTACGCTGCATTTCTTTTTCTAGAATGTCTGCAATGTGGTTTACGTTAGCATGGCTTTCTTTTAACGTTGCGCCTTCAGGAGCAATATCGGTGTCGTGAAAGCAAAAATAGGGTACACCAAGCTTTTCAAAAAATTCGAATGCAACCTTGGCTTTTTGTTCAGCTAGAGCCAGTTGATCACCTACAGGTTGGATCCAAGGGCGATCGAAGGTACCTTCACCAAAAATATCAAAACCCGTTGAACAGAAGTTATGCCAGTAACAAGCGGCAAAACGCAAATGTTGTTTCATTGTTTTACCAAGAACGACACGATTTTCGTCGTAGTAACGAAATGCTAAAGGGTTTTTACTGGCTTCGCCTTCGTATTTTATTTTTTCGATATTATTAAAAAATTGTTCGCTCATGTTGACTCCGTTTCTTTTAGTTAATTTAATACTATTTAAGGGTTTAATTATTAAAATAGATGTTTGGTTGCTTGGTATAAGGCTTTAAATTTTTGATATTGATCGGCGTAATAAACTTGCATTTCAGGGTTAGGTAATACCAGGTGTTCAAGCTTGCCACTGGTGCAGATTGATTCAAGAGGACTCTGTTCTACAGCAATTCTTGCTAACCTTGCTGCGCCATATGCCGGTCCGACTTCACCGCCTTCACGGTATGAAAGTGAACGGTTCAATACGCTAGCAAGAATATCTCCCCATAATCGACTTTTTGAACCACCGCCAATAACCGTAATTTCATCAATGGTTGCACCCGCATCTAGTAACACCTGTTGACCATCAGCAAAAGCAAATGCCACACCTTCTAATACTGCGCGGCCAAGGCTGGCAGCAGTGGTGTTATGGTCTAAACCAAAGAAAACGCCTTTGGCATTCGGGTTATTGTGCGGGGTTCGTTCACCAGAAAGGTAAGGTAAAAACAACACTGAGTTTGGCTGACTAAAATCACATTTAGCGATTTGTTCTAGTAGGGCTGATTCATTGCCATAACCTGTTAGTTTTGTCACCCAACTCAAACAACTTGCCGCGCTTAATACCACCGACATTTGATGCCAGGTATCACTCAAACAGTGACAAAAAGTATGGGCAGCGTTATCTGGATTAGGTAAATATTGCTCATTTGCAACAAAATAAACGCCAGACGTGCCTAGAGATAAAAATGCTTGGTTTGGCTTAATCACGCCGATACCAATTGCGCCAGCGGCATTGTCACCCGCGCCAGCAACAACAGGCACAGAATCCATGCCCCATAAACTGGCAATATTCGGGCTTAACTTGCCTGTTATATCTGTGCCTTCAAATAGCTGCGGCATATGTTCAATGCTTAAAGAAGTTGCCGTTAGCATCGCTTCAGACCAGCAACGATTCTTGACATCTAACCACAGGGTACCTGCGGAGTCAGACATGTCTGATGCAAAATCCCCAGTCATTTTGAAACGTAAAAAATCTTTAGGTAATAATACCTTGGATACTTTGTTAAAGTTTTCAGGTTCATGCTCTTTTACCCATAACAACTTTGGTGCAGTAAAGCCTGGCATCGCAATGTTACCGGTAATATTACGCGAGTTGGGTTCATTTTCTTCTAAGGTTTTACATTGAATTTCGCTTCGACCATCATTCCATAATATCGCCGGACGAATAACTTGGTTGTCGCTATCTAGTAAAGTCGCCCCATGCATTTGACCTGACAAACCAATAGACTTAATCGCTTTGAGTAATTCAGGCTTTTGGGTTTTAAGCTCTGCCATCGCTGAACAGGTAGCTTGCCACCAATGATTTGGATCTTGTTCTGACCATTGGTCGTGGGGACGAGATATTGTCAGTGCTGAACTGGCTTGTGCTAACAACTGATCATTATTGTCTAAGATAATGACCTTCACACAAGAGGTTCCTAAGTCTATTCCAAGGTACATAATTCTATCCGTTGTTATGAGTTTCTATTTTTTTGTTAGCGCTAACATTATCATTGAGTTTTAAATCTATCAAGTGTATTTTGTTTCATTAATGTTAACTTTGGTTGGCTGTTAATCGAGTTAATAGCAGATAGCGCAGGTTTTACAGCGCGATAAATCGCTTTTGATAAGGCAATTTGATGAATATAAAGGGAGTAAAGTATGGCCAAGCTAAATTGGGGGATTGTTAGCGCAGGAAGGATTGCAGCTTTATTTTGTCAGGACTTAGTCTTTTCTGAGAATAGCCATTTATATGCGGTAGCAGCCAGAAAGCAAACTGATGCCGATGAATTTGCCAAGCAATACCAGGTTGAAAAAGCGTATCAAGGCTACCAAGCATTATTTGATGATCCAAAGGTTGATATTGTGTATATCGGCACCCCACATAATTTTCACTTTCAACAAGCCTTCGATGCGTTGACTGCTGGAAAGCATGTACTGTGCGAAAAACCGATGACAGTTTCAACAGAGCAATGCCAAATTTTGGTCACCTTAGCCCAAGATAAAGGCTTGCTGCTGATGGAAGCCTTATGGACTTACTTTTTACCTGCGATGCAACAAGCTAAGCAATGGTTAAATGATGGCCGAATTGGCAAGCTTAAGCACATTAAAGTTGATTTTGGTTATCCCGTGCCGTTTAACCCAGATGGCCGAGAATATAATGCTGAATTGGCGGGTGGTTGTTTATTGGATATGGGAATTTATCCCTTGGCAATTGCAGATTACTTCCTACAGTCTGATATCGATAATCTCTATGTTCAAGCACATGTCTGCGAAACAGGTGTGGAAGATGATGTCATCATTATTGGCAAAAGCGATGATGTGATGGTCAGTCTTGCAACCTCATTTCAATGTCGATTGGGTAATAATGCTTATCTTATTGGCGATAAGGGTTACATCTTGATCCCTGATGCATTTAGAGCGAAAGAATGTCATTTATTTCATCTTGATGATTTAATCGAAAGTTTTAGTGATGATAGACAATCATTAGGTTATCACTTTGAGGCAGATGAAGCATGCCGACTGATTAAGCAGGGCAAGGCTGAAAGTGCAGTGGTTACCCATCAACATAGCTTATTGTTTCAAGTACAGTTAGCCAAGGTTAAGGCGCTTATTTAAGGCTTAAGGTTAGTGTTTCTGTATCATTAAGTTTTTTAATATTAACGATATATTTATGAAGAACGTGAGTAGCTGTTTATATTTTTGACCTGATAATGATGAGTAGGCAAGTTATGGGTAAGGTAAAAAAAGCACGCATACAGGATGTCGCATTAGCAGCTGGTGTCTCAATGATGACAGTATCGCGGGTTTTAAACCAAGATCCTAACGTCAGTGATAATACTCGCAGTAAAGTGCTAGCTGTGGCTAAGCAGTTACACTATCGACCTAATGAATCTGCACGTCGATTAGCCAGTAATAAATCCTATTTACTCGGGTTAATATATGACAATCCAAGTGATGCCTATATTAGCCAGTTTTTGTTAAGTGCATTGAAAAACTGTCGTGCTAAAGGGTTTCACCTCGTGGTAGATGAAGCAGACAATAACCTTGATATAACACTGCAATCAGTAAATGATCTGATTAACGAAACCAAAGTGGATGGAATAATTTTACTGCCTCCGGTTTGTGACCAAAAGGAAATAATTGATTGTTTACAACGGGCTAATGTTCCGTTTGTAAGAGTCGCGCCGGATAGTCAATTAACTGTTTCACCCTATATTTGTATGGACGACTATCAAGCCGCTTTTGATTTAACGGAAACACTAATAAAACAAGGTCATCATAAAATTGGCCATATTATTGGTGATCCGAAGCAAGGGGTTAGTCGTTTACGCTATCAAGGTTATTTAGATGCACTGCGTTCAAATAGAATAAATACCCCACCGGAATACATAGAGCAAGGTTGCTTTAGCTATCAATCTGGAATGTTAGCTGCGAAGAAAATGTTGTCGTTAACTGATAAACCTAGCGCTATCTTTGCAGCTAATGATGATATGGCTGCCGCAGTCATATCAATTGCCCAAAACCAAGGGCTGAATGTCCCTAATGACTTATCTGTTGTCGGTTTTGATGATACAACGCTTGCTACGATTGTATGGCCAAACATCACTACGGTTAGGCAACCTATCAATGACATGGCCAAGTTAGCGGTGAGTTTATTTACCGCTAATAAAAATAAAGACTTTTCTGATCTAAAAGGCACTCAACTACGCAACATTCTAGACTTTACTATTATCCAAAGAGAGTCGAGTAAAGCGAACACGTAAACGACTAAAAGTGTTAATAAACTGGTTTTAACAATACTCACATCAAAAATTTGGAGGCATAAACACACGTTTACACTTGGGTGTTTATGCACTCAACATTTAACTTTTCAGTCTCTCAAAGTATAAATTGAAATTGTATCAGTCATTTACAATTATGATTTTGATGAGTAAAGTGTTTTATAAATTTCTGTTGTGTATGACTTTAGAATAGGGTGTTTAGCTAGCTATTGACTGCTACATCCCCTCAAGTTGTATCACATTGCTTGCTCTATTATTTGGATACCCCCCGTGAACTTTATAAACGAAGTTATTAATGAAGAAACGATTCCAGCTGATTGTATTAGTAACTTAACCGTTGATAATCTTATTTTTACCTTGCATGAAGGTAAGCTAAAAGTATTGCTCGTTAAATACAATCAAGGGCTTGCAACTAACCAGTGGGGGCTCGTTGGACACTGGGTACGCAGTAATGAGAATCTTGAAACGGCGGCATCTCGCGTCGTTAAAAATACCACGGGTGTCGAAAACTTGTACTTAGATCAGCTAGGTGCATTTGGTGATGTTGACCGTTATCCTGCCAGACGTATTATTACCATTGCTTTTTATTCATTAGTGCGTTTTGATGACACTGATTTAGCTCATGGTGCCAATGCTATTGAGTGTGAATGGTTTGATGTGAGACAAGTCCCTAAATTAATGTTTGATCATGGCAACATTCTCGCCAGCTGCTTAAATCATTTAAAATACAAAGTAAGACATGAACCCTTAGGTTTCAGTCTATTACCTGAGAAGTTCACTTTATTACAACTGCAAGAATTGTATGAATCTATATTGGGTTTAACCTTAGACAAACCTAACTTTCGTCGAAAAATTTTAAAGATGGATTTATTGATAGATTGCAAAGAAAAACAACGTAATGTGGCACATCGCGCTGCCGCATTGTACCGTTTTGACATTGATGTTTATGAAAAGCTGACGCAATTCGGTTATACCTTTGAATACTAAAACATAAGTTTTGCTACCCCATCAAAGACAGCAATCGCTGTCTTTTTTACATCCTGTTAATAATTACCTAAAGCTGTTTACAATGTTAATTAATTGATATAGTGTTTGTGACTATAACCTTTAATTGGAATGTAATGGTAATGGAAAAGACGAATAAGAAACTCACCATTAAAGAAAAGCTTGGCTATGGCCTAGGAGACACTGCAAGTAACATCGTGTTTCAAATGGTCGCCAACTTTATGTTGATTTTCTATACCGATGTTTATGGTCTCTCAGCTGCAGCAGCCGGAACCTTATTGTTATCGGTTAGGCTTTTTGACGGATTAACTGACCCTATCATGGGCGGTCTAGCAGATAGAACTCGTACTCGTTGGGGCTCATACCGTCCATACATTCTAATGTTAGCAGTACCTTATGGCGTTTTAGCCTGCTTAGCGTTTATCACCCCTGATTTTGATAGTACGGGTAAGTTGATTTATGCCTACGTGACTTATGGGCTGCTAATGACATGTTACACGGCAATTAACATTCCATATGGTGCTTTAGGTGGGGTGATGGCTTCAGATCCTAAAGAAAGGACCTCTTTACAATCTTTTAGATTTGCCATGGCGATGGCTGCGCTGGTGGTTATTGTTTGGGCAATACCAAGGTTAGTCGAATATTTTGGTCAAGGGAATGATGCTGTAGGTTATCCATTAGCAATGATTTTCATGGGGACATTAGCCGCTATCTGTTTCTTAATGTGTTTTGCAATGACCAAAGAAACACTCACTAACACGGATGCGAGTAAACGCTCGACTCAGAGTATTTTTAAAGATTTCTTTCAGTTATTTAAAAATGATCAATGGTTAGTCATTGCCATTATTAGTCTAGCGACGTTAATTCTTATCGGTATTCGAGCATCTGTTGCACCGCATTATATTAAATATTACATCGGTGATGAATCGCTGCTATCGAATTTTTTAACATTGGCAGCAGTGGGTTCAGTACTTGGTGCGATATCGACTAATTTCCTGTCTAAGTTTATTGAGAAAAAGATCCTGTTTCAGGTGGCATTAGTGGTAGTGATAATTTCACATTCATTATTTTATGTCATAGGCAGTGACCAAATAGCACTTATCTTTATTGCTTACTTCATCGCCAACTTTGCCCATATGATCATAACGCCCATTATGTTTTCAATGGTTGCTGACACTGTTGATTACGGCGTTGAGAAAATGGGTAAACGTTTAACGGCTATCACTTTTTCAGGGCATTTGTTAGCCATTAAATTTGGGTTTGCTATTGGTGGCGCATTAGCTGGTTGGATATTGTCTGCGTATGACTATGTCCCTAATGAAGTACAAACTGAACATACATTGTCAGGCATTTTATTGGCCTTTGCCGGAATACCTATTGCGTGCACCATCATCTGTTTATTTGTCATTAGTAAATATCGTTTAACAGAAATGGAAGTTAAAAAAATTCAATTAAATCTACTTGAAACAAAATGCAGCTAGTTACTTTTAATTATTGAAAATTGTTAATTTAAAAGTATTCGTTGAAATCTTGGTGTTGTATTGGGTGCTAAGGTTAAATAGAAAAGGGAAACCATGATTAATAAAGAAGTAAGTGATGCTGAAAGGAAGCAGCAATTGGATATTGAAAATGCTCATTCTTTTAAACAGAAGGATGAACCATTAGTATCTCATATATATACAGCCGATCCTTCTGCTCATGTGTTTGAGGATAAAATATATATCTATCCTTCACATGATATAGAAACTGATACTCAAATTAATGACGATGGCGATCATTTTGCCATGAAAGATTATCATGTTTTATCTATTGATAATGATACTAATGACGTGATTGATCATGGTGTTGCTCTGAGTGTAGAAAATGTTAAGTGGGCCAGTAAGCAAATGTGGGCGCCAGATGCTGCTCATAAAAATGGCGCTTATTATTTTTATTTTCCGGCTCGTGATTTACAAGGTATTTTTAGAATTGGCGTTGCAACAAGCCATTCACCAGCAGGACCGTTTGTTGCTGAAGATAATTATATTGAAGGTTCATTTAGTATAGACCCGGCTGTTTTTGAAGATGATGATGGCAGTTATTACTTATATTTTGGTGGTTTATGGGGCGGGCAATTACAAAATTGGCATGAAGGCCAGTTTAGTCAGCAAGACATTTACCCTGAAGATGAGCAAGCTGCATTGCCAGCCAAAATGGCAAAGTTATCAGATGATATGTTGTCTTTAGCCGAAGAGGTTCAAGACATCGTTATTGTCGATGAAAAGGGTCATCCAATCACCACAGCAGATAACCAACGTCGTTTCTTTGAAGCGTCTTGGGTACATAAACATAATGGGAAATATTATTTTTCATACTCTACTGGAGATACCCATAATATTGCTTATGGTATTGGTGATAATCCTTATGGGCCATTTGTATATCAAGGTGTGATATTAAATCCCGTTTTAGGTTGGACTAACCATCATTCAATTGTGGAGCATCAAGGAAAGTGGTTTTTATTCTACCATGATGCCAGTTTATCTTCGGGTCAAACACATTTACGTTGTGTGAAAAAAACACAATTACACCATGATTTAGACGGTCAAATAATAACCGTAACAGCATATGAGTAATGCTTTGTATAAAGCTGGATAGCAGCATTTTTATTTGCCTAAATAAGTTATGGTCAATTTGACCAGTAGATTTAAATGATACAGGTAAAGATTAACGAAAAGTTTACACATTTAAATACGCAATAATGAGCAGAGAATCGACAAACTATAGCTTTATATTGAATTTAACGATTTAATAACATACGAATCGATTGCAGTCTTTGTTAGTACTCTTTATTGGATTTTTAAATCAAACGGTTAGTTACTTCTGGGGAGTAATTAATTGAAAAAGGAGTCATTGCCATTTTGGCAATAACGAAGCGAGGGGAGAATGAGATGTTTAATAAAAAGATAATAGCCACTTCAATTCTAGCAGCATTAAGTTCAATGTCTGCAACACATAGCAGTTATGCTGCAGAAGCAGCTGATGAAGTCGAAGTGATTCAAGTGACAGGTATTCGTGGCAGTTTAATCCGTTCAATGGATCTAAAACGCGAAGCCGTAGGTGTTGTTGATGCCATTTCTGCAGAAGATATCGGTAAATTTCCGGATACTAATTTAGCGGAGTCACTGCAACGTATTACTGGTGTTTCTATTGACCGTTCTAACGGTGAAGGTAGTACTGTGACTGTGCGTGGTTTTGGCTCGGCACAAAATCTTATCACCTTAAATGGACGACAGTTACCTAATACTACAGGTAGTCGTACGTTTGATTTTGCCAATGTCGCTGCCGAAAGTGTATCCGGTGTTGAAGTTTATAAAACCTCTGATGCCAGCATTACTACTGGTGGTATTGGTGCAACGATTAATTTAAGTACTTATAAACCACTAGATGCACCCGGTCTAACAGCCAGTCTTTCAGGTAAAGCTGTAGATGATGCTTCGACTGAAACAGGTGGGGTTACTCCTGAGTTTAGCGGTTTATATTCACAAACTTTTGCTGATGATACTTTTGGTATTGCTATTTCAGGTAGTTATCAAGAACGTGAAAGTGGTATGAAACAGTTTTTAGCCGATCAAGGCTATCGTGCCAGTGACGCTAGCAACACAGGTTGGGGCGGCGTACCAGCAGGTGCTGAAGGCGGAACTAATCGTCCAACTATGGGTATTTACTCAAACCCACAACAGCCACGCTATGTCATGGAAGAACGTCAACGCGAACGTATCAATGGCCAATTAACATTACAATATCGTCCAATTGAAAACTTTACCGCAACCCTTGATTACACCACTTTTAGAAATACTATTGAAGAACAACATACTGATGCTTCAGTTTGGTTTAACTATGCTGGCGATCGCAGTGAATCGGTTTGGACGGGTGAGCCCAATGCTGTGCCATTAATTTATTCTGAAATTTATGACATCAACAGCCCTGGTGATTTAAAAGATACTTCATTAACTGTAGGTGCTTGGGGTCGTGAAGAGGTTACTGATTCAATTGGCTTAAACCTTGATTGGCAGGTAACAGAAGATTTAGTGTTAACGCTAGATCATCATAGCTCTAAAGCCAACATGAAAGCGTCGGATCCACGTCACGGTACTCGTAACAACGTGCAATTACCGTCATATACGCGTAGCCGTACCGGCCTTGATTTAACGGGCAGTTTACCGGGCATTGCTGTAGGCGATATCGAAAACTTTAACCCTAGTACCATGCGTTTATCAGGAAGTTGGTTTGCCAATGACAAATACACGTCAGAAATTGATCAAACTCAATTAGATGGTAAATACCATTTTAACAGTGATTTAAGTATTGATTTTGGTGTTTCGCTTAACACTGTGAATAACCGCTATCGTCATACTCAAGTGCAACGCCCAGATTGGGGTGGCGTCGGTGAAGAAGGTGACTTCGAGGATATTAATTGGACTGAAGATACCATCCTAGACAAATTTGATGATACAGGTACCGCTGGTGATTTTGAAGGTACTCCAACCCAAAGTGATTACGATTTATTTAATCGTATTTTCTTTGCTGACTTTGATGAGATCATCAGTGCTGCAGAATATGCCGATCCTATCGCTAATGTTGATGGTCTATATGGTGATTGTAAGGCCGCCTCTGGCGCTGCTGCAGGTCCTAATGGAGAAGGCCAATTCTGTGCTTCGACGAATTGGGATGCTGATACCAACCGCTTTACTGAAGAAGAAACCACCGCAGCATACATTCAAGCTAATTTCTTAGGTGAAATGTTTGATATGCCATATAGCGTACATGTCGGTCTACGTTATGAACAAACTGATGTAGTCTCGACAGCTTCGGCGCCGGGTTATAGCCGCGTTGAATGGAACGAAGACACATCCACCTCTATCACGGGGCAAACAGGTATTGAAACTCTAAAGCAAAGTGCTGACTACGATATTTTCTTACCAAACATTAACTTTAACTTAGATGTGACCGAAGATGTACGCGTTCGCGCAGCAGTAGGTAAAACAATTTCACGTGCGGGTTATAACTCGCTGTTAGGTGGAACGACCATTAATACGGGTGGTAATTTAAGTGGGTACTCTGGCAGTTCAGGGAATCCTGGCTTAGAACCATTAGAGTCAATTAACTATGACTTGTCTGCAGAGTGGTATTACGATGCGGGTAGTTATGCTTCTTTGGGTTATTTCAGAAAGGACGTGTCTAACTGGATTAGCTATGGCTCTACACAGTCTAATATTTTCAATCTATCTAACCCTTTGAGTGGTGATAAATTTAATGCGGCAGTGGCAGCTTTAGGTGCTAACGCATCAAATGAGCAAATTCGTACTTATATTTTTGAAAATTATGCAGATGATCCAAACGTAACACCAAATTTTGATGATGATGGCTTGTTAGATGGCGGTACGATTGCTGGCGACCCATTAACAGATGATGAAGTCGTATTTGACTTAAATGTGCCTATTAATGGTGACACAGAACATACCATCGATGGCATTGAGTTTAATGTACAACACTTATTTGGTGAAACGGGTTTCGGCGGTATTGTAAACTACACCATGGTAGATTCAGATTTACAATATGATGATAGTTCACTTGAAGATACTGAAGCATTAGTGGGCTTAAGTGATACTGCAAACTTAGTGTTATTTTACGATAACTACGGTGTGCAGGCGCGTATTGCTTATAACTGGCGTGATGAGTTCTTGTCAGATAAACGCGTTAATGGCGATTTAACCACGCCTATCTACACTGAAGAATATTATCAAATTGACTTCAGTATCAGTTATGACATTCCAGCAGTTGAAGGACTTACCGTCTTTGCTGAAGGGATAAACATTACTGAAGAAGTGGTTCGTAAGCATGGTCGTCAAAGCCAATTAGTGTTTGAAACAACACAAACAGGTGCGCGATATGGATTAGGGGTTCGCTATACGTTCTAGTAGCGAGCTGTAAATGATAGCGGCTGTCCCCAGTCGCTATCACCCTTATTTACTTGTGTTTGTGGTGAGCAATGAATAATAAAATCACAGAAGTTGTTATTGTTGGCGGTGGTACAGCAGGCTGGTTAACGGCAGGGATCCTTGCTGCACAGTTCAAAAAAAAGTCACTAGCGTTTAATATCACCCTAGTTGAATCCGCTGATATTCCCACGATAGGCGTGGGTGAGGGGACTTGGCCTTCAATGCGTGAAACGCTGAAACATATCGGGATTCGCGAGTCAGATTTTTTAACTCATTGCGATGCCAGTTTTAAGCAAGCGTCGAAGTTTGTTAATTGGAACAATCCAACGACGAGTCATAGTTATTACTACCATCCATTCACACAACCTGTAGCGGCTGATTTTCAACAGATAACCGACAATGCAGTCACTAACCACTCTGCTTGTCATTACGATGGTGCAGCCAGTTTCGCTCAATTATTCTGTTATCAATCAAGTCTTTGCCAGCTTAATTTAGCCCCTAAATTAACCCATACAGCAGATTACGACTATATCGGTAATTATGGTTATCATCTTGATGCGGGTAAATTTGCATTATTATTAAAAAATCATTGTATTGATACACTTAACATCAAACATATCAGCGCTAACGTCATAGGACTTAATGCGGATGCAACAGACTTTATTACCTGTTTACAGACGGATTCTTTAACGTCGCCGCTTGTTAATGGTGACTTATTTATCGATTGCAGTGGTCAACAGGGCTTATTGATAAAACAGCATTATAAAATTCCGTTTATTTGTAAAAAATCTATCTTGTTTAACGACCGTGCCGTTGCGGCTCAGGTGCCTTATTCATCGAAAAACCATCCCATTAATTCAAGTACCCTTGCCACAGCGCAGGCTGCTGGTTGGATTTGGGATATTGGATTGCAATCTCGCCGTGGGGTTGGCTATGTGTATTCCAGTGAGTTTATATCAGATGAAGAAGCCAAGATTGCGTTAACGCAATACATTGGTGGTGAAGTCGACAGCGTAAGCGTTAAACACCTTAGCTTCAATCCTGGCCATTTAAGCAAATTTTGGCATAACAACTGTGTTGCTATCGGCATGTCAGCTGGCTTTATAGAGCCGCTAGAAGCGTCAGCTTTAGCCTTAGTCGAACAATCAGCGATGTTTATTGCTGAGCAGTTTCCGCATCATGTGCAAGTATTGCCTCTTATTGAAGAGCGTTTTAATCAACGAATGCTCAACCATTGGCAACAAATAATTGATTTTTTAAAGCTGCACTATGTTTTATCAAATAGAAAAGACAGTGAGTATTGGCGTAAACATAAAGATGACACCACAACGCCAACTTCTTTACTGAAGTTATTGGCGCTTTGGCAGCACCAAGCCCCGAGTAAATACGATATTACCCAAGCTTATCCGCTTTTTCCTGCTGCCAGTTATCAATACGTGTATTACGGCATGAAGCAACATGAGCTGAGTGACAAACTCGATTTAAGTCAATACTCGGCGCAAATACAGAAGGTCGCTCAGCAGCAACAACAATTAAAACAAGTCGCTATTTGTAATCGAAGTTTACTTAACAGTATTCAGCAAAGCATTATTCAAACAAGCAGAAACAAAGATCTCACTATAAAAAAAAGCCCCATTCATAACCGCGCCGACGATCATCATGACAAGGCTCAATTAGCATAGTGGTATTAATAAAACCCAAAAGGAACGCATCTATGGCTACTCACGCATTATTAAATAACGTTGAACATAAAAATATAAAAATTATTACCGAACGTTCAGCTAAGTATGGCGATGACCAGTGGTTTTCACCGACTTTTGTCGCTGAATTTAAAACGGTTCAGGCTCATTACCCGATTATGTTTCAAAAAAATGCTGACACAGGCGAGTTTACGCCAGTCACCCTGTTTGGGTTTAAAAATAATGAAAACTTATTCTTAAATGAAGGTAAGTGGGATGCCAGTTATATCCCGCTTTCAATGCAAAGATTGCCATTTTACATTGGCACTCAGCATTCGGTAATGAACGGGGTATCTGAGCCACAAAGAGTCATTACCTTAGATATGGACTCACCTAGAGTCAATGATGAGCAGGGCGTTGAACTGTTTTTACCTTTTGGTGGCAATAGTGAATATTTGGAGAATATGGCCAATATACTTGAGGAGTTACATCAAGGGCTCAATGCGAATGCATTATTTGTTGCTGCACTCACTCATTTTGATTTACTTGAAGCGGTGACTATCGACGTGACGTTAAATAATGACAGTCAGCATCAGTTAATTGGTTTTTATACTATCAATGAAGATAAGCTAGCCAGTTTGGCGGCTGATAAAGTGATTAAATTACATCAATCAGGGTATCTTGAAGCCATTTACATGATTATTGCTTCTCAGGCGCATATGAGAAAACTGGTTGAACGTAAAAACAGTCAACTGACCCATTAATGGGATTTTGATGATAAATACTTTATCAGTAAATTTGTTTATTTATTATCATTAATTCGATACCGTATCATGGCTATATATCTTTTAAACAAGCATGCAGGCTACTGAAATGAATAAAAAAATAACAAACGTAGTTATAGCTGGCGGTGGTACTGCTGGTTGGATGGCTGCTGCCGCTTTTGCTAAGTTATTAGGCAAGAATATTAATGTCACTTTAGTTGAATCTGATTTAATTCCTACCGTAGGTGTCGGTGAAGCAACCATACCGACCTTACACATTTTTCATGATTTATTAAAAATCAACGAAGCTGAATTTATGGCTGCGACGAATGCCACGTTTAAATTAGGTATTTCTTTTGAAAACTGGCGTGATGTTAATCAAGACTATATGCATTCATTTGGTTACATAGGCCAAAGTTGCTGGGCTGCAGGATTTCAACATTTTTGGTTAAAAGGTGTTAAGCAAGGGGTTGCCAGTGACATAGGCGATTACTGCCCTGAACACGTGGCAAGTCGTGTAGGTAAATTTGCAGTGCTAGCTAATCATGATAGAAATCATGCGTTTCATACCGATGCAGGACTTTACGCCCGCTTTCTACGTCAGTTTTCTGAAAAGTATGGCGCTAAACGCATTGAAGGAACGATTTCAAAAGTAAATTTAAATGAACAAAATGGTTTTATTGAATCGTTAACATTAGCTGATGGTCAACAGATTGCTGGTGACTTATTTATTGATTGCACCGGTTTTAAAGGCATGCTGATAGAAGAAACACTGCATACCGGTTATGACGATTGGCGTCATTGGTTACCTTGCGATAGCGCAATTGCGGTGCAAACGAAGCAAACGAAACCACTGGTACCTTATACCCGCTCTATTGCGCATCCTTGTGGTTGGCAATGGCAAATACCGCTGCAAAATAGAATGGGTAATGGTTTAGTCTTTTGTAGTCAATATCTGTCTGATGATGACGCTAAATCATTACTGCTTGAAAATATTGAAGGGGAGCTGATCAACGAGCCTCGAGTTATCAAGTTTCGGACTGGTACTCGACGTAAGCATTGGAATAAGAATTGTGTCGCTATCGGTTTATCCAGCGGATTTATTGAACCACTTGAATCAACCAGTATTCATTTGATCCAACAAAGCATTGTTCGATTAATGCAAAACTTGCCAACAACCGCAATGGAAAGTGGCGTGGTTGACAATTTTAATCAAAAGATGCGAATTGAAATTGAGAATATTCGTGACTTTATTGTGCTTCATTATCATGTGACAGAGCGAAAAGACAGTGAGTTTTGGCGCTATTGTAAGCAAATGGATATCCCTGAAAGCTTACAAAAAAGAATAGATTTATTCAAACAAAGTGGCCAAGTGTATAAAACAGATCAAGAGTTGTTTGGTGAAGCTTCATGGCTACAAGTGATGTTAGGCCAAGGCTTGATACCTGAGCAATATCATCCTATTGTCGATAACATGTCTGATGACGAATTGGCGCAGTTTTTAGGTACCATTAAACAAAGCATCGCTAGACGGGTAAATAGCTTGCCTAACCATGTGGATTTTATTAATAACTACTGCAAGTCTACAATCAGTTAAGGCGCTATGTTTAGTATTAATGCTGATATAAAGCCTCGTATTGAATATATCGGTAACAGTAAAATACCTATTGTTATTATTGATGATTATGTCGCGGACATCGAGGTTGTTCGTGACCAGATCATTACTGCTAGTCAGTTTATACAGGATAAACATACCCAATATCCTGGGATAAGAAGTGCCATGTCCAAAGCTGATGTGGTTGCTTACTTAAAACCACTGATGCAAGCCTTGTATTCTATTTTTAATTTGCCCAAACACCTAACGCCAAGCCCTTGTGATAACTATTACTCACTGCTGACCACAGCAGAAGCTGATTTGTCATTAATACAAACCATTCCACACTTTGATACTTATCATCCTAATCTTATTGCCTGTATTCATTACTTATCTTGTCATCAGCATGGCGGTACCGCTTTTTTCCGCCATAGAAGTAGTGGCTATGAATTTATTAATGAAGCCCGATTAGCAGAGTATCAAACAACACTTAATACTTTACAGCATAGTGGCTACTGCACTGAGGAACATCCAGATTTTGAATGTTATAAAGTAATCCCATATCAGCAGAATCGGTTAATTATTTTTCCTGGGCAACTACTGCATTCAAGTCTGGTAAAACCGGCATTTGATATCAATGACAATCCCATTACCGGTAGATTGACGGCAAATTTATTCGTCAAATTTAAATAGGATAATATTACAAATGCATAAATTTTTACTCGTGGTATTTATAGCCATTGTTGGTTTTAACCACCAACACAGCCACGCGACAGGTTTCGAAACCTTAGCGGCTAAACAATTCAACGTACTATTATTTACTAAAACAGCTGGCTGGCATCATAAATCTATTCCAGCAGGCGTCACGGCGTTTGAAAAGCTTGCAGAGAAACATTATTTCAATCTGATCTGGCATGAAGAAAGTCATTACTTTAACGATGAGTACCTCAGCAAGGTTGATGTCGTGGTATTTCTATCTACTACGGGTGATATTTTGTCGAATGAGCAGCAGCAAGCACTTGAACGCTACATTCAGTCTGGAAAAGGTTTTGTCGGGATACATAGTGCATCGGATACTGAATATGACTGGGGCTGGTATCAACAACTCGTTGGGCATACGTTCGTTATACACCCGGTAGTGCAAACAGCTTGGCTGTCTAAAGTGTCTAGTGAATTTCCTGGTCTAGAATCAATGCCTGAAAAGATGCTGTGGACTGACGAATGGTATGAGTTTGGTGAAGCTAATTCAACGGGACTGAATTATCTTTTGACTGTCGATGAAACCAGTTATAACCCTAACGCTGATTGGGGCACCAAGCAGGGTAGCGGCATGGGTGATTTTCATCCTATTGCTTGGTATCACAACTTTGATGGCGGTCGATCGTTTTATACTTCATTGGGCCATATCAAACCAGTTTATCAAAATAAGCTTTTTTTAGACCATCTATATGGCGGACTATATTGGGCTGCTACGGGTAAAGGAATAGTCGATTAATTTGAATGAGTTGTTGATATACCTGCAATCGTTGATTGTAAGGTAAATAAGCCATTACCCGTGGTGATAAGAATGGTTTTTAAATCTTTACCACCAAAAGCCAAGTTGGTAATTTTAGGGGCAATATAAACGCTTTGAAGTAATTCACCTTGCGGGTTATAGACATACAATTTACCTTCATTATGACTGGCAGCATAGATGTTTCCGGCACAATCAACATTGATCCCATCTGGTGAATCAATGTTGATTTTAAAACTTAATGCTCCTAATTCATTATTTTCTGTAAGTTGGTGTGCAAATATTTGATGGCTATAATCACCGATATATAGAGTTTTGTTGTCAGGTGATAAACTAATCCCATTAGGTTTGATGAACTTAGTTGATAGTAAAGTGACTTCATTTTTAACATTAACTTTATAGACACCGGTGAAGGGGGTTTGTTGCGTTCTACCGCTTAATTGCCAGTCGGGATCGGTAAAGAATAATTCTCCAGAAGGATGCTTGATAAGGTCATTGGGAGAATTAAATTTTGTGCTGTTAAAGTCATTTACCATTAACACTCGTTCTTTGGTCGTTAGTGAAAATGTATTCACTGAGCGGGTGTCATGATTCATGCTGATTAACTGTTTATTCTCAGCTAGCAGTCCATTGGTACCGCTATTTTCAATAAACAACTCAACACCGTCTTGCTCATTCCATGAATAAATAGTGGCTTCTGGCCCATTTGTTTGAGCACCATTAAAATCCATTTCTGAAAAATAAAATTTACCTGTCAACCTAGACCAAGTTGGCCCTTCTAAGAATTTGAGTTGAGTGGTGATCAATTTAGGTGATAAGCCTTTTGCAAAAGGACGTATATCCTTAGGGCAGTTTGCAATTATGGTTGAATGTGATTTGGGGGCAATCAAATTGCTTTGTTTATCAGCGGCCTTTATGTTTGGTGCCAAGACTAGCATCAGCCCAAAAACAAAAACACGCTTTAAATTGCCATTAGTTAGTGTATTCATATCTAAACCGTCTCTTTGAATATTGTCATGTTTATCTACCATGCATTGATGCTCAAAAGCTTAGCCGCTTTTTTTGTATCAATAAATTAACAAAATAAATTCAAGTGGTCAAATTGACTATTACATTAAAATCCTCATAAGATAGCTAACACTATTTATACAATGGATGACAGGATGAAACTAAACACAAGGAAAGTAGGCGTAGGGAAACAAGCGTTAACGACATGCTTAGGCGTATCTAGCCTCGCAATATCAAAGTTATCAGTTTTTAAACTAGCTGTGATGCCAATATTTTTTTCAATGTTGTATTCAAGCCATGGCGTTGCCACTGAAGCTGAGATACAGAACGGTCTAATTGAAAATAAATTGTTAAAACAACATTTTAAAAATGATTTTAGAATTGGGGTGGCAGTGAATGATGAAATTGTCTCAGGACAGGATCCTCTTAGCGCTGGCATTATTTCCAAACAATTCAATACCATCACTATTGAAAATGCTATGAAGGCAGAAATCGTTAACCCACTTCCCGATCAATTCAACTTTACGGCAGCGGATCAATTTATTGATTTTGGAAAAAACAACAATATGTTCGTCGTAGGACACACGCTGGTGTGGCATAACCAAACGCCTGATTGGTTTTTTAAGCAAAAGAATGGTGAAGCAAACTCTCCAGAACAGCAAATTGATCGAATGGAGCAACATATTAAACTAGTTGCAGGCAGGTATCTGGGCAAAGTGGATGCCTGGGATGTACTCAACGAAGTCATTGGTGATGATGGTAACTATCGTCAAACCGTGTGGAGTAATGTTATTGGAAGTGGTGACGAAATGGCAAAAGCCGCTTTTACCTTTGCCGCCAAGTACGCGCCTAATACCGAGCTTTATTATAACGATTTTAATGCCTGGAAACCGGCTAAGCGTGACGGTATTGTACGTATGATCAAAATGCTCCAAAGTGAAGGGATAAAAATTGATGGCGTCGGAATTCAAGCGCATTGGGGACTTAACTTTCCCAAAGGTCATCTCATCGAAGAGGCAATTGATGTATACGCAGCATTGGGGCTGAAGGTGATGATCACTGAACTCGATATTGATGTGTTGCCATTTACCAAAGAAGGGCAAGTTATTGGGCAAGGCTTTATGCACCCGCAGTTTCAGGAGCAAGAATTTAAAACTTACTTAGATCCATATTCAGATCATTTACCCGCTGACATTGAAGCAAAATTAGCAGCACGATATACAGAGCTATTTGATATATTCAAAGCAAAGCGTGAAAAGATCGACAGAGTCACCTTTTGGGGATTACATGATGGAATGTCGTGGAAAAATGACTATCCAATTCCGAACCGCACCAATTATCCGCTGCTATGGGATAGAAAACACCAACCTAAGCCTGCATTCAAGGCACTGTTTAACTAAACATTTGATTTCAAGCTGAATGCTGAGCGCCGCAGATAGACATTGTTGTTATTTATTACTTCAAACTCCCGATCTTAGCGGTAGATAAACTTTATAGCCATTTGCCTCTGGCTTTAACGGCTAATGGTGATAACGACTGTAATCATTCGTTTGATGCTGAAGTTAAATCGTCAGTAAATATAAAATCTATGTTACATAAATGTTTTAATAAGCAGCAAAATAGTCTATTTTAGATTAGCTTGTTGTCCAAAGGACTATTTGATAGTTTCTCATTATAACCCTAGCAGTATAGGAATAATCATAATGAGTGCTTTGGACTTGATTTACAAAATGGCGAGAGCAACTGAAATCTTTACTCATCAGTTAGACATTTCTTACCTTGGTATTAGCAGGCTATTAAGTTGCAGGCTTAATTGAGAGCCTGTAATTAAAGCCAATATTTATTCGGATTAGCGACTATCAGTCACTAATTAGATTCGTTTAAACGGCAACTATTAACCTTGTTTGGTCGATGTAATGCATTAATATTCGGCCAGATTACTCACAAATAGCTGGACATGGAAAGTGATGAAAATAATTAATAAATTCAATAAACCTTTAATTGCAGGTTGTGCCACGGTAGTTTTAGCGCTATCAGGCTGTAATAATGACCAAGGTGTCACTCAGCAAACAAAACCTGAAGCAACAGCAACATTGACTCAAGATATTATTTTAAAAAATCAATTTGCTGAAAACTTTAAAATTGGTACAGCAATCAGTAAATCTCAAGTATTGAACCCTACCGATCCTGAGCTATTGTTAGCGGCTAAACACTTCAATACCTTCACGCCTGAAAATTCGATGAAATGGGAGTCGGTGAACCCATTACCAAACGAATATCAATTTGATGTTGCTGATGCATTAGTTAGCTTTGCTGAGCAAAATAATCAACAACTTGTAGGTCATACTCTCGTTTGGCACTCGCAAACGCCTGACTGGGTATTTGAAGATGATGCGGGAAATCCTTTAAAACGTGAACAACTATTAAAGGTTATGGAAACACATATTAAAACTGTCGCTGGTCGTTATGCTGATCAAATATTTGCTTGGGATGTAGTAAATGAAGCACTTAATGAAGATGGCAGTTTACGTGAATCAAAGTGGCAGCAAATTATCGGTGATGACTTCATAGAGCAAGCCTTTATCTATGCACACCAAGCTGCGCCTAATGCCAAACTGTATTACAACGATTACAATATGTTTAAGCCTGAAAAAAGAGCAGGTGCTATTGCGTTAATCAAGCGACTGAAACAAAAGGGCATTCAAATTGATGGTGTAGGTATGCAAGCCCATTACTCTCTTGATTACCCAGACTTCACCGAAGTTGAAGATTCAATTGTCGCGTTTGCTGCAGCAGGTGTTGATGTCATGGTCACAGAGCTTGATATTTCAGTGTTACCATTTCCTGAAAACTTAGCAGCAGGCGCCGACGTCTCATTAGATGTCGCACTGCAACAACAATATAACCCGTACGCTGCAGGTTTACCCATTGCAGTAGAGCAGCAATTGGCATCACGCTATCAAAACTTGTTTGCTCTCTATAAAAAACATAGCGACAGCATAGGTCGAATTACGTTTTGGGGGGTAAGTGACAAGCAAACTTGGCGCAACGGTTGGCCAATGGCAGGGCGAACTGATTATCCGTTACTCATTGATAGAGATATGAAGTTAAAAGCTTTTGTGAATTCTTTATAAGCCTTTATATAAATTACAAAACAGCCACTCTTTGAACAATCACTGAGTGGTTTTTATGATATTTAAAAGTAGTTGATGATATTTTGTAAATCTTAGGAATTTTGAACATAAAAAAACCAGCATAAGCTGGCTGAATTATTATGATTTGAAATTGGTACAACTGAGTGGATTCGAACCACCGACCCCTACCATGTCAAGGTAGTGCTCTAACCAACTGAGCTACAGTTGTAACGTGTCTTTCAAATAATATGGTACAACCGAGTGGATTCGAACCACCGACCCCTACCATGTCAAGGTAGTGCTCTAACCAACTGAGCTACGGTTGTATTGTTGTAAGATGACATCTTCATGTAATCTGTGGAACGAGCGATATCTTACGGGATACGTGTTTTGATGCAAGCAAAAAAATCAAAAATATGAACGAGTGGCGATTTGCTGTGCAAATTGAGTTGTATAGCGTCGTATTCAAGTGTTTTTAATTACGATTACGACGCTCTACCACTGCATTGACACAATCACTTTTAGCTATGGTCTTCAAATGCCGCTTTAAATTTGGCATTCTTCTGAATATAGATTAGACGCAATGCGAACAATATCGCGGCACTGGTTAAACCTGCTATTAAGCCAATCCAGAACCCATGAGCGCCCATAGCGGGCACAATGATATCAGTTCTAGCTAATATGTAGCCCAATGTCATACCAATAGCCCAGTATGACACCAAGGTGATATAGAAGGCGCTCTTGGTATCTTTATAGCCACGTAGTGCACCAGCTGCGACCACTTGGATAGAATCAGATAATTGGTATAAAGCAGCAAGGAACATTAAGCTACCCGCTAGTGCAACGACTTCAGGGTTATTATTGTAAAGCAGGGCTATTTCAGTTTTGAACAATACAGTAATGATTGCCGTCACCACCGCTAATGAAAATGCCAATATCAGTCCTATTTTTGTGACCATTTTGGATATTTCAACTTTATCCTGACCGAGGTAATAACCCACTCTAATCGAAACGGCAATACCGATTGATAATGGCAACATAAATACAATAGATGAGAAGTTTAGGGCAATTTGATGGCCTGCAACAACGTTAGCACCAAGGGGGGCGAGCAATAAAGCTATAACTGCAAATAGACTGACTTCAAAAAATAAAGCCATAGCAATAGGGGTGCCATGCTTCATCATTTCCCAAATGGTTTTCCAATTTGGCTTATTTAATGTCGAAAATGGCGCTATCTCAGCAAATTTCTTGTGAAGTTGCATGTATATCATCATGGCAAATAACATAGCCCAGAACACTAATGCAGTTGCAATACCACAACCAGCACCGCCCATCGCAGGGACCCCGAAATGACCATAGATAAAGATATAGTTTGCAGGGATATTAACCGCAAGACCGACAAAGCCAATAACCATCGTCGGTAATGTATAAGAGATGCCTTCAGAGCAGCCCCGTAGTATTTGGTACAAAATAAATGCAGGTACACCCCACATAAAACCATGTAAATAGCCTGCACTTAACTCGGCTAATTCAGGTTCTAAAGCCATCATGGTAAAAATAGTTTTAGCAAATGAGAGGAACAACAACACACCAACACTGCCAATTATGGCAATATAGAATGCTTGCGACATCAAGGGTTGGATTGCTTTTGGATTATTAGCGCCGTGATGATGGGCAAACACGGGTGTAAATGCCAACAGTAGCCCTTGCACAAACAATAAAGCAGGTAACCATAAGCTGGTACCAATCGCGACTGCAGCCATATCGACAGCGCTGACTCTACCGGCCATAACAGTATCGATAAATCCCATCATTGTTTGGGTAACTTGAGCAATTAATACTGGCATTGCCAGTTGGATTAATTTTTTGGCCTGAAAGCCTGTGTTATTCATTTAAAAACCTTCAACTAAAGAGCACAAATATGTTTACTGGTATCGTACAAGCGACGTGTGATGTTATTACAATTAAAGCACAGAGTGGTTTAAAAACATTTGAAGTTAATATTCCAGGAGAGCTACAGCATGGTTTAGAAACTGGTGCGAGTGTGGCAAATAACGGTGTTTGTTTAACGGTCACAAAGCTGGTGAATAATAGAGTTTATTTTGATGTAATGGAAGAGACCTTACAGCTAACAAACTTAAATTTTATTGAACCGGGTGACAAAATCAATATTGAACGTTCTTTGACCTTCGGAAAAGAGATAGGTGGCCACATTTTGTCAGGTCATGTTCATACCATGGCAACAATTACCCACATAAGTCATACCGATGAGCATTACAATTTAACATTAACAGTACCGGCTAAATGGATGGATTATATCTTCTATAAAGGTTTTATAGGCGTCAATGGATGCAGTTTAACGGTAGGAGAGATTGATCAAGACCAGTTCAAGTTACATTTGATCCCAGAAACGCTCAAATTAACTAATTTGAGTGACTGCAAACTGGGTGACAAAATCAATATCGAAATCGATAGTCAAACTCAAGTTATAGTCGATACAGTAGAAAGAATTTTAGCTAAAAAATCATTGCTAAAATAGCCTACAAAGGCTTAGATTGATGACACATTCTAAGCCTATTAAAGCAGGTTTTTACATGTTCAACTGTTAATAGAACTGTTCATCATCAGAATCTATAAATAATTGAATGGTTCTATTTGAATCGTTTACTTGCAATCGCATATGGATTGGATTGCAGCACACTCGACAATCATCATAATACTCTTGATCTCCACAACTAGTATCAATATGAACATGTTGATTATGGCCGCAATGCGGACAACTTATTACTCGGCTGACTAAATTCATAACTTCCCCCAGTATTTAACATTAAAGCATTTGCAAAACTAAAAAACCTTTAACCGTTTAGCAGAAAGCAGGATTGAGCTTGGAATTAAGTATAGTAAACATTAGTAAAACTCGCGTAATGCCAAAGTTGTCAGTTGAGGTAGCAGCTGCATTGGCTATTAAAAGTTAATCGAGTCATCCAAGAAGTGTAAAAAGCTGTTGTGATGGTGTTTTATTCAATTTTGCGACTGAGTTAGCTTGCTTGCAAAAGGCCTTTTCACATACAATGCGTATTCATGCCACTTATGACTCAGACTCCTGTAATGTCTGATGTTCGGTGGCATTTCTTTTATATATTAATTACCAAGTGGCCCTACGTGTGGGTCACCACTGGATAAGGAAATGAAATGCCTATTATTACTTTGCCTGATGGCAGCAAACGTGAGTTTGCCGATTCTGTTTCTACTTTAGATGTCGCTGGCGACATCGGTCCTGGTTTAGCTAAAGCGTGTATTGCTGGTCGTGTGAACGGAGAACTCGTTGATGCTTGTGATTTAATTACCACAGATTCAGAACTTTCAATCATTACGGCTAAAAATGAAGAGGGTGTTGAAATCCTTCGCCATTCTTGTGCGCACTTATTAGGTCATGCTATTAAGCAAATGTGGCCTGAAACTAAAATGGCAATCGGTCCAGTTATTGATAATGGCTTTTACTACGATATCGATTTAGATCACAAGCTTACTCAAGAAGATATCGATGCGTTAGAAAAACGTATGCAAGCATTAGCTAAAACAAATTATAGCGTTGTTAAGAAAGTGGTTTCTTGGCAAGAAGCCCGTGATACGTTCGAAGCTCGTGGTGAAGAATACAAAATTGCAATCTTAGATGAAAATATCAGCAAAGATGCAACCCCAGCGCTTTACCATCACGAAGAATATATTGATATGTGTCGTGGACCTCATGTACCTAACATGAAGTTCTGTCAAAACTTTAAGTTAATGAGTGTTGCTGGTGCATACTGGCGCGGTAACTCTGACAATAAAATGCTACAACGTGTTTACGGTACTGCTTGGGCAGACAAAAAAGCTCTTAAAGTACATTTAAACCGTCTTGAAGAAGCGGCTAAACGTGACCACCGTAAAATTGGTAAACAGTTAGACCTTTATCATATGCAAGAAGAAGCGCCAGGAATGGTGTTTTGGCACAATGATGGTTGGAGCTTATATTTAGAGCTTGAGAAGTTTATTCGTCAAAAACTAGGGCAATACACTTACCAAGAAGTTAAAGGTCCATTAATGATGGATCGTAACTTGTGGGAACGCTCTGGCCATTGGGACAAATACGCTGATGCGATGTTCACAACGAACAGTGAAAACCGTGAATATGCGATTAAGCCTATGAACTGTCCGGGACACGTACAGATCTTTAACCAAGGGTTGAAGTCTTACCGTGATTTGCCATTAAAAATGGCTGAGTTTGGTTGTTGTCATCGTAACGAACCATCAGGTTCTTTACATGGCCTAATGCGCGTTCGTGGCTTTACTCAAGATGACGCACACGTATTCTGTACCGATGACCAAGTTCAAGAACAAGTCAGTGAATGTATTCAAATGGTGTATGACACATACGGTACGTTTGGATTTGAAAATATCGTCGTTAAATTATCAACTCGTCCAGAAAAACGTATTGGTGATGACGATATGTGGGATCGTGCTGAAGAAGCATTAAAGAAAGCACTTAAGGCTAATGATATCGAATTTGATATTTTACCTGGTGAAGGTGCGTTCTATGGCCCAAAAATCGAATTTACTTTGCATGATTGCTTAGATCGTGCGTGGCAATGTGGTACAGTGCAACTTGATTATGCGTTACCTTCACGTTTAGGTGCTACCTATGTTGCTGAAGATAACACTCGTCAAACACCGGTTATGATTCACAGAGCTATTTTAGGCTCACTTGAGCGCTTCCTCGGTATTCTAATTGAAGAGTATGCAGGTAAATTCCCGACATGGCTTGCACCAGTGCAAGTAATTGTTATGAACATTACTGATAAACAGTCTGATTATGTAGATGAAATTGTTAAAACTTTCAAAGAAAGTGGCATTCGAGCATCTAAAGACTTGAGGAATGAGAAAATAGGCTTTAAAATACGTGAACATACGTTAAAGCGTGTACCTTATTTATTGGTCGTTGGTGATCAAGAGATAGAAAATAAGGAAGTTGCGGTACGAACACGTGACGGTATCGATTTAGGCAAGATTAAAATCAATGATTTTATTGCCAAGATACAAAAACAAATTTCGAGCCGTAGTCTAATTTTGTTGGAGGAATAGGTCATAAAGATCAAGAGAGCAGCAGGGCGACAGCCAGCCCCTAATCGTATTAACGAAGAAATCACTGGCGTACCAGAAGTTCGTCTATCGGATATCGAAGGCGAATCTGTTGGAATCGTAAGTATTTCACAGGCTCAAGAATTAGCTGATGAAGCAGGTGTAGACCTGGTTGAAATTAGTCCTAACGCTGAGCCTCCGGTCTGTCGCATTATGGACTACGGTAAGTTCCTTTTTGATAAAGCGAAAGCTCAAAAAGAACAAAAGAAGAAGCAGAAACAGGTCCAGCTGAAGGAAATTAAATTCCGTCCTGGCACTGATGAAAACGACTATCAGGTAAAACTACGCAACCTGATTCGTTTTCTAGAAGATGGGGACAAAGCGAAAATTACGCTGCGTTTCCGTGGTCGCGAAATGGCACACCAAAGCTTAGGTATGGATCTTTTGAACCGTATCAAAGCAGATTTGGAAACATATGCTGTTGTTGAATCTTTCCCGAAAATGGAAGGTCGACAAGCAGTTATGGTCCTAGCACCTAAAAAGAAATAGTAGGGCAACCAATTAAAAAGTAGCAAAATCCTTTTTGAGGGTTTTGCTCGCCTTACGTTTTATTAATGTCCCAATGCGGAGTTTTAGCAATGCCTAAAATGAAAACAGATAAGGGTGTCCAAAAACGCTTCAGAAAAACCGCTAATGGTTTCAAGCGCAAACAGGCACACTTACGTCATATTTTGACAAAGAAGAGCACTAAGCGTAAACGTCACTTACGTGCTAAATGTTTAGTAGCTAAGTCTGATGTGCCAGCAATTGCACGTCAACTACCATACGCTTAATTAAAGGAGATATGAACAATGCCTAGAGTTAAGCGTGGTGTAACCGCTCGTGCTCGTCACAAGAAAGTACTTAAATTAGCCAAAGGTTATTACGGAGCTCGCTCTCGTACTTTCCGTGTTGCTGTTCAAGCAGTAACTAAAGCTGGTCAATATGCTTACCGTGACCGTCGTCAAAAGAAACGTCAATTCCGTCAACTTTGGATTGCACGTATCAATGCGGCATCTCGTCAAAATGGTCTTTCTTATAGCCGTTTCATTAACGGTCTTAAAAAAGCTTCGATCGAAATCGATCGTAAAATTTTGGCTGACATCGCTGTATTCGACAAAGTTGTTTTCACAATTTTAGTTGAAAAAGCAAAAGAAGCTTTAGCTAAGTAATTAGTTATTATTCTTTAAAAAAGGAACCTTAGGGTTCCTTTTTTTATATCTAAAATTTAGAATCTTGCCATTGTGTTTGACTTATTGGAAGTAGGTGTTATGAAAACCCAGTTAGCAACAGACAGATTATCAATTGCTATTATGACGCTTGATGATGCCGATTTACTTTACGCTCTAGACCAAAATCCCGATGTGATGAAATATATAAACGGCGGAAAACCTACCTCAAAATCTGATATAGAACATATTTCTATACCACGTTTGGCAAGTTATTTAACGCCATCCAAAGGGTGGGGCTTTTGGAAGGTGTTTGAAAAGCGAGAACTAGATACTGTTGATCGTCGTGATAACTTTGTTGGTTGGATATTGATTAGGCCCATGGGCTTTTTCAGTGAGACCCCTGAATTTAATAATCTTGAAATTGGTTGGCGATTCAAACAATCAGCTTGGGGGAAAGGTTATGCGACAGAAAGCGTCAAAGCAGTGATTAAATTATTGGTAGAGGAACAACCAATTATTGAACGTTTTACAGCAATAGCGGATAAGGATAATTTAGGTTCAATTAAAATTATGAAGAAAATAGGAATGGAATTTATCTGTCAGCAGTTTCATTCAGATGTTAATGGCAAAACTGAAGTTGTAATATACAGTTTGAAAGTTAACCATTAAAAAAATGAGTAATGTGCAGTAATAGTGTTAAACAAAAACTGGTCAACTGTATAAACAACAGCCTTCACCTGTGTTATTCACATCGATAAAATACAAACAATAAAAAAGCCATCACAATAATGGATGGCTTGTCGCTACTAGCTCACTATGTGTAAACTAGTAGATTACAAAGTGACGATTCTACTTTTGTGCGTCTAAGTAACGCTCGGCATCTAACGCAGCCATACAACCTGATCCTGCTGAAGTAATAGCTTGACGATAATGTTGATCCATTACGTCACCACAAGCATAAATGCCTTCAACACTTGTCTGAGTTGCGTTACCTTGAAGGCCACTGTTGACGGTAATGTAACCGTAGTTCATATCAAGTTGACCGTCAAAAATACCGGTGTTTGGGCTATGACCAATCGCAATGAAAACGCCAGCAACCTCTAAATCTGAAATTGACTCATCTTTAGTGCTTTTCATTTTAAGACCGGTAACACCCATGTTGTCACCGACGACTTCATCAAGAGTTTGATCTAAGTGTAGGATGATATTGCCATTAGCAACTTTATCCATCAGACGGTTGATCAGGATCTTTTCTGATCGGAAAGAATCACGACGGTGGATTAAATGCACCTCAGAAGCAATATTACTTAAATAAAGCGCTTCTTCAACAGCAGTGTTACCACCACCAACTACAGCCACTTTTTGGTTACGATAAAAGAAACCATCACAGGTAGCACAGGCTGATACACCACGGCCCATAAATGCTTCTTCAGATGGAAGGCCTAAATATTTGGCAGATGCACCAGTTGCAATGATTAATGCGTCACAAGTAAACTCACCATTGTCTCCTTTTAATCGGTAAGGGCGCTGGCTAAAATCAACTTCATTGATATGGTCAAAAATAATTTCTGTATCAAATTTTTCAGCATGCTCTTGCATTCTTGCCATTAATGCTGGGCCAGTTAAATCATTCGCATCGCCAGGCCAGTTTTCAACTTCAGTAGTCGTAGTCAGTTGACCACCTTGTTGCATCCCAGTGATCATTACAGGCTTCAAATTTGCGCGTGCTGCGTAAACTGCAGCAGTATAACCAGCAGGGCCAGAACCTAAAATTAGTAGGTTGATATGACGAGCTTGACTCATTTTTTTATTTCTCCATTACATGCTTTAAGCAATTTGCATGGATTGTAGGGAATTTACAGGGTGGGGTAAAGTAGCGATTGCTCCAAGATATAGATTGAGGCAATCGATACCGTACACAAAAGACACCAAGGACTTATCGCATTAGACTTTTACATGCTAATAACTAATATGACAACTTGGTAAGCCATTCTTTTCTAGATAGTTTTGGTGGTATTCTTCCGCCGGATGAAAGGTTTGAACCGGTACAATTTCAGTTACAATTTGTCGTAATCCCCATTTACCACTTTGAATTAGCAACAATTTAGATTGCTCTGCTAATAATTTTTGTTCTTGGCTGTGGAAAAAAATAGTGCTTCGATATTGGCTGCCAATATCACCACCTTGCATATTTAGAGTGGTTGGATTGTGGTTTTGCCAAAAAACGGTCAACAACTCTTCATAGCTAACGATATGTTCGTCAAACTCAACCTGTACCACTTCTGCATGGCCCGTTACGCCCGCTTTCACTTGCTCGTAGGTCTGAAATTTGTCATTTCCCCCCATATAACCGCATTGTGCTGCAACTACACCATTTATTTGTTTAAAAAAATATTCAACGCCCCAAAAACAGCCTGCACCAAAAGTTGCTATAGTCATACGATACCCGTAAAGAAGTCTAGATGGCTAAAAGTATATTTATTCTAATAAATAATGCAAGCAAAGATTTACACTCTGTTAAATGTTACTTAACGTTAGCTTCCCCTAAATGTGATAGAATCCGACTACCGTTTGAAACCATTCAATATTTAAAGCCGCATCAAGGAGTCAGCGTGTTTCAACAATTAATGGATGACAAAGATTTTTTAGCATTTACGTTAACTAACATTAATAACAAGGTGCCAGAACAGCGCTTTGAATTGTCAAATAAAACAACAGTTACGATTTTAGATAACGGGATTATTTGTTTTAATCCAGCTCAAGGGTCGACTAAAGACATTGTTTTATCTTGTGCCATACATGGTAACGAAACAGCACCTATTGAAATCTGTAACGAACTCATAAATAATTTATTAAAAGAAACAATCGTTACAAAACAAAGAGTCCTGTTTATAATTGGCAATCCAGATTCCATACTCAGCCAAACACGCTTTGTAGAAGAGAATATGAATCGTTTGTTCAGTGGGGCACATTCTTCCGGTTTAGGTTTATCAAATAAAGAAAGAGTTAGAGCAAAAAAATTAGAGGAATATGTAGCTAATTTTTATCTTCAAAATAATAGCTCACAACGAATACATTACGACTTACACACCGCGATAAAGCCGTCTAAACATGAGAAATTTGCGATTTATCCTTACAGGCCTGGACGTAGCTTTAGTGCTGATCAAATTATGTTTTTAGCGGGTTGTGATGTTGACACCATTTTATTCCATCATGAACCTACCACTACTTTTAGCTATTATTCATCAGAACAATTCAAAGCCGATGCATTTACAGTCGAACTGGGTAAAGTGATGCCTTTTGGCGAGAATGATATGTTAAAATTTGCCAATACTAAAAAGATGCTTTTGCAGTTGATAACTCAACAACAAGTTGAACTAGCTCCTTTTGATAAAGACAAACTTCACTTATATAAAGTGTCTCGTTCCATTAACAAGCAGTTTGATGATTTCAAATTCACCTTTGATAAGACAACGGTAAATTTTTCTGGGTTCAAGCAAAATCATGTATTAGCAACGGAAGGTGACACTGAGATTAAGGTCATTTATCCATACGAAGCTATCGTTTTTCCTAATGAAAATGTACCTGTGGGCCAACGTACAGTATTATGTTTAGTGCCAGCACCTAATGAAGACATTCAATAAGTTGTAAAGCTAAATATACATTATATATGACAGGATATTCACTAAGTGGAATGAACATTAGTTGATAGTAAGTTTACGTTAACGTAATGTTCGTTCGCATATAATAAATTACGCTTTATTTTTAAGGCTACAAATAACAAGAGCACAATATGAGCAACGCAACACTGACTAATGAAACAGTGCATCGTGTCAGCTTCTTAGACAAAGCTTCATTGCACATTCCTATTTTAAAAATTCTGCAAGCTGATGGCACAACTTACGAAAATGCCGTCATGCCCGTTATTGATAAAGCCTTGGCTGAACGTATACATGATACTTGTGTTTTTACCCGAGTATTAGATGAACGTATGTTAAGTGCTCAAAGGCAAGGTCGTATTAGTTTTTATATGACTTGTACTGGCGAAGAAGCCTCTATCATTGGCAGTACTGCTGCACTTGATGACGGTGATGTCATATTGGCGCAATACCGAGAGCATGCATCACTTAGATATCGTGGTTTTACCACTGAACAATTTATGAATCAAATGTTCAGTAATGAAAAAGATTTAGGTAAAGGCAGACAGATGCCAATTCATTACGGTAGTAAAGAATTAAATTACCAGACAATTTCATCACCACTAGCGACTCAAATACCACAAGCTACCGGTGTTGCACATGCTTTTAAATTACAAGGCAAACGTAACGTTGCTATTTGTTATTTTGGCGAAGGTGCAGCATCAGAAGGTGACTTTCACGCAGGCCTAAATATGGCTGCAGTTTTAAAGTCACCAACGATCTTTTTCTGTCGTAACAATGGTTACGCGATTTCAACGCCAACTGAAGAGCAATTTGCAGGTAATGGCATTGCCAGTCGTGGTGTTGGTTATGGTATGCACACTATTCGTGTTGATGGTAACGATATGCTTGCGGTACTCGCAGCAACTCAACAAGCTCGAGCTCATGCGTTAGAACATAATGCGCCAGTACTCATCGAAGCGATGACGTACCGTTTAGGTGCACATTCATCTTCAGATGACCCATCGGGTTATCGTTCAAAAGAAGAAGAAGCTAAGTGGGAGCAACATGATCCTGTTAAGCGCTTTAAACTTTGGATGATCAATAAAGATTGGTTAAACGAAAAAGATGATGCTGCAGCTTATGAACAATACCGAGAAGAAGTACTTAATGCCGTTAAAGTGGCAGAAAAAGTGGCTTTACCGCATATCGACTTGTTAATCACAGATGTATTAGATAAACCAACACCTGCTTTAGAGAAACAATTAGCTGATTTAAAACAACATATTAAAAAATATCCTAAGTCGTATCCTAAAAGTGCAGGGAGAATTTAATCGTGGCTGAAATGAACATGTTACACGCCATTAATGATGCGTTATCAATTGCGATGACCGCGGATGAAAGAATGGTGGTATTTGGTGAAGATGTTGGACACTTTGGTGGTGTTTTTCGAGCGACATCTGGACTACAAGAAAAATTCGGCCGTGATCGTTGTTTCAATACACCGTTAACCGAGCAGGGTATTGCTGGCTTTGCTAATGGCTTAGCCTCAAATGGCATGACTGCTGTGGCAGAGATCCAATTCGCTGATTATATCTTCCCTGCATTTGACCAAATCGTTAATGAATCAGCAAAATTCAGATATCGCAGTGGTAATCAATTTGATGTTGGCGGACTGACTTTTAGAACCCCTTATGGTGGCGGTATTGCAGGCGGCCATTATCACTCGCAATCTCCAGAAGCGTACTTTACCCAAACGCCTGGTTTAAAAGTTGTCATTCCACGTAACCCAGAGCAAGCAAAAGGGCTGTTACTTGCTTCTATACGTGACCCTAATCCAATTATTTTCTTTGAGCCTAAGCGTCTTTATCGTGCTTCAGTTGGCGAAGTGCCCGCTGGCGATTATGAAATCGAGCTAGGTAAAGCAGAAGTGGTTAAATCAGGAACTGATATCACATTACTAGGTTGGGGCGCGCAAATGGAGATCCTTGAAAAAGCAGCGCTTATGGCTGAAAAAGAGGGTATTTCATCTGAAATTATCGATTTGCGCACTCTGGCACCATGGGACATAGAAACCGTTGCTGCTTCAGTTAAGAAAACGGGTCGGTTATTAATAAACCATGAAGCGCCGTTAACAGGTGGCTTTGCTGGTGAAATTGCAGCAACAATTCAGCAGGAATGTTTCTTAAGTCTTGAATCACCCATTAGTCGAGTATGTGGTTTAGATACACCATACCCGCTTATTCTTGAAAAAGAATACATGCCAGATGAGCTTAAAACATTCGAAGCCATTAAAGCATCAGTTAATTTCTAGGAGCAAGATATGATTAAAGATTTTATTTTGCCGGATATTGGTGAAGGTGTTGTTGAATGTGAGCTTGTCGATTGGATGGTTAAAGAAGGCGACTTAGTCGTTGAAGATCAACCCATCGCTGATGTCATGACCGATAAAGCTTTAGTGCAAATTCCTGCACCACATGGTGGCGTAATTACTAAGCTGTATTATGCCAAAGGCGATATTGCTAAAGTACATGCACCACTTTATGCCGTAGATATGGATGTAACTGCTGCCGAACCTTTTGTCATTTCGACAGCGGCGGAAGTAAAAAATGATTCAAGCCATACACCTAGCAATGCCTCGATTCAAAATACGCCACAAGCCCCTGTTACAGGTAAAGCGATTGAAGAGTTTTTATTGCCAGATATTGGTGAAGGTATTGTAGAGTGTGAACTGGTTGAGTGGTTAGTCGAAGAAGGCGATAGCGTGGTTGAAGATCAACCTATTGCTGATGTGATGACAGACAAAGCTTTGGTTCAAATTCCAGCAATAAAAAATGGCACTATTGTTAAACTTCATTATCGAAAAGGCCAGCTTGCAAAAGTACATGAACCTTTATTTGCCATCGAAGTTGAATCTACCTCAGTAGCAAATACCCTTGTAGATGATGCTCCAGCAACCCAAGTGGCTTTAGATGTTTCACCTGAGCCTGTTATACAAGGCAAAGCATTAGCCAGTCCTGCAGTGCGACGTTTAGCCCGCAGCTTAGATATCAATATTGCTGATGTGAAAGGAACAGGCAAAAGTGGCCGTGTCTATAAAGAAGATATTGAAAGCCACTTAACTGCAGCGACGCCTAAATCTACGACAGTTTCTACTCCTGTGGTCAATAACCAAGCCCCAGCAGTTACGCCAGCGACGACCGTGTCAAGCGCTACTGATAAAGTCGAACCTATCAAAGGTGTTAAAGCGGTTATGGCGAAAATGATGGTGGAGTCTGTTTCGACCATTCCGCATTTTACCTATTGTGAAGAGTTTGACTTAACAGATCTAGTTGCCTTGCGCGCCGAAATGAAGCAACGCTACTCTACTGATGAAGTTAAGCTAACAATGATGCCATTTTTCATGAAAGCAATGTCGTTAGCCATCAATGAATTCCCTGTGCTGAATAGCCAGGTCAATTCCGAGTGTACTGAGCTGACGTATAAAGCTTCTCATAACATAGGTATGGCTGTTGATTCAAAAGTTGGTTTGTTAGTACCTAATGTAAAAGACGTGCAAAACAAATCTATTCTAGAAGTTGCTGCTGAAATTACTCGTTTAACCACTGCTGCTCGTAGTGGCCGCGTTTCACCTGCAGATCTTAAAGGTGGCACGATTTCTATTTCTAATATTGGTGCACTCGGTGGCACAGTGGCAACGCCAATCATCAATAAACCTGAAGTAGCCATTGTAGCGTTAGGTAAACTGCAAACTCTACCGCGCTTTAATGAAAACGGTGAAGTTGAAGCGCGTAAAATAATGCAAGTTAGTTGGTCTGGCGATCATCGCATAATTGATGGTGGCACCATTGCCCGTTTTTGTAATTTATGGAAGCTCTATCTGGAACAACCTCAAGAGATGTTATTAGCCATGCGCTAATTCCTTCACCTTCAAAATAGGTTACCCAGTTACACGAAAGGACGCGAAAGCGTCCTTTAATTTTATGGGCCGATTTTGTATAATACTCAAACGTTGTAACTTCTCGGAATCAAAATGATCACTTCGGCACCGAATATCGCTTCAATCGAATATCCTTTTCCCGCAAAACCCGCTGTATTAAATGAAGCCGAAAAGGCTGATTATAAACAAAAAATTAAACAGCTTTTAAAAGAACAAAATGCGGTTCTTGTTGCACATTACTATACTGATCCTGAAATTCAAGCCTTAGCAGAAGAGACAGGTGGATGCGTATCTGATTCTTTAGAAATGGCACGCTTTGGTCGTGATCATCCTGCTAAAACGTTAATTGTTGCTGGCGTTAAATTTATGGGCGAAACGGCTAAAATTCTTAGCCCTGAAAAAACCATTCTAATGCCTACTTTAGATGCCACCTGTTCACTTGATATTGGTTGTCCTATTGAGCAGTTTTCGGCATTTTGCGATGCTCATCCAGATCATACCGTTGTGGTCTACGCTAACACCTCTGCCGCTGTTAAAGCGCGTGCAGATTGGGTTGTTACATCAAGTATCGCCCTTGAAATCGTTGAACACTTAGATAGTGAAGGCAAGAAAATCATCTGGGGCCCAGATAGACATTTAGGCAGTTATATCGCTAAAGAAACTGGCGCCGATATGCTGATGTGGCAAGGTGATTGTATTGTTCATGACGAATTTAAAGCAAAAGCCTTACGTGAATTAAAAATACAATATCCAGATGCTGCTGTGCTAGTTCACCCAGAATCACCAGCAAATGTGGTAGCGTTAGCTGATGCTGTAGGTTCAACTAGTCAGTTAATTAAAGCTGCACAAACTATGGACAATCAGCAATTCATTGTAGCAACCGATCGCGGCATTTTTTATAAAATGCAACAAGCTGCACCGGGTAAGACACTTATTGAAGCGCCAACAGGCGGTAATGGCGCCACTTGTAAAAGCTGTGCCCATTGTCCTTGGATGGCTATGAATGGTCTTCAATCGATTGAAGCATCGCTCAGTAGTGTCGATAAAACAACCCATGAAGTGTTTGTTGATGACGCTTTACGTGATGATGCGTTAGTGCCACTTAATAGAATGCTAAATTTTGCTCAAACCCTTAATATGAAAGTAAAAGGCAACGCCTAATTAAGTTTGTAAGATTTAGCTTAGTATTACTAAGCTAAATGACAGACAATAAAAAGCCCTGCAATTGCAGGGCTTTTTCATATTAGTCAAATGACTGCTATGAATTATTTAGCTGTCATTAATGCAACAGTATTATCTAACATGCGGTTACTGAAACCCCATTCGTTATCATACCAAGCCATTACTTTGACAAGTCGACCATTAACACGTGTTTGAGTCGCGTCAAAGTTAGAAGAAAATGCATTATGGTTGAAGTCGATAGAGACTAAAGGTTCAACATTAATAGCAAGCGCTTCATTCAATGGTGAAGTTTTTGCTGCATCTGCCACTATCTGGTTAATTTCTTCAACTGTGGTGTCACGAGACGCTTGGAAAGTGAGATCTACAAGAGATACGTTGACTGTCGGTACACGTACAGCTAAACCGTCAAACTTACCTTGAAGCTCAGGAACCACTAAACCTACAGCAGCAGCTGCCCCAGTTTGAGTTGGGATCATAGACATTGCTGCTGCACGAGCACGACGTAAATCAGTGTGGTAAACATCTGATAAGCGTTGATCATTGGTGTAAGCATGAATAGTAGTCATTAAACCTGATTCAATACCAACAGAGTCATTCAACGGTTTCGCAAAAGGCGCTAAACAGTTGGTTGTACATGAAGCATTTGAAATCACAGTCATGTCAGCAGTTAGTACGTCATTGTTTACGCCATAAACAACTGTAGCGTCAACATTTTTACCTGGTGCTGAAATAATAACTTTCTTCGCGCCCGCTGTTAAATGTGGCTGTACCGCTTCTTTAGAAGTGAAAATACCAGTACATTCATACACAACATCAACATTCAACTCTGCCCAAGGCAATTTAGAAGGGTCACGTTCTTGGAAAGTTAGGATTTTATCGCCATTAACGTAGATGGCTTCATCATCATGATCAACTTTAGCATTAAAACGACCATGAACTGAATCATACTTGGTAAGGTGAGCATTAATTGAAGCATCACCTAAATCGTTGAGTGCAACGATTTCAATTGGGTAATCCTTTTCGCTTTCATAAAGCGCACGTAAAACATTTCTACCGATACGGCCATAGCCGTTAATTGCTACACGGATAGTCATTGCATATCCCTCAAGTGATTATAAAATCTGTTTCGTAAATCATGTGGTAGTAAAATTACCAAATTAACGATTTTCGTCAAGTAAAAAAGCCGAAAAATGGCAATTTAAGCGTCAAATGTCTGTATTTTATTTACAGAATTCAATATATCACACACTTTTTGTGTTTTTTTGTAAGTCGTCAACAAATAAGTGAAAAATATAATGTGTTCATTGTAGTTAATAACGCGCTAGTTTTTTAATCAATTTGCGTTTTAAATTGGCTGATATCGAATTGACCTAAGGAAAGTTGATTAACTAACATTTGCGCATCGAGGTCTAATTGGGCTGCCAAGGTTTTATTATTGCCAATTAAGGCTAAAAGCCTCTGCTCAGAAGCCACATAATCACTCATCAACAAATTGACTTTGGTAAACAAGTATTCATTTTGTGAATTTTGTTCACGTCGATAAATGCTCGCTAAACCTAAAAGCCAGTCTGGATCCAAAGTTTCTGCGTTTGAGTTAGCTAAAAGTGATAAATACAGTGCTTTTGATTGGCTGGTATTTATTTTTAAATAATAACTGGCAATGTGGGACAACATGAAAACTTCATTAACTTCACCAGATTGTTCTGCGGCGATGACAGCATCTCGTGAATCACCATCATTAAAAGTGGTCCAGCGGTAGTAAGCCAAATAAAGATCTGGGTTATCTTGAGTAGATTCTCTTAATTGGGCTAAGTTTTGGGTACTAATAGCATAAGCACGTTCTCGATCTTCAGTACGGTGAGTATTAATAACATGTTTAACCCCGGCAGCAAGTTCGATGCATTTACTATAAGACTCAAGCTTGATGAGTTGCTCATAGAGTAACTTTCCTGAAGGGGTTTCTATCTGCTTTAATTGGTAACGACTGCGAATTAAGTCGCCTTTTTCTACTAAACACCAACTATCTTGGTGTAAATCGGCACAAAGTTCAGGATTTTTTTTACATATGGCGGCACTATTTAGACCAACATCACAACCGAAAAGGCCGAATAATGCAGCGAATAAAGAAAATGATGTAATTATTACTAAACTTTTGTTCAAAACTGGCTCCGCATGGTTATTTTTTCTAATAAAATTACAGGTTTAGTAAAAATTTCTTACTGGTGAAATGCGTCAAATTTCATTACAATGACGGCGACTAATAAGGGATAACCCTACAATAATCTGATTATTGGTCTTTTCTTTCTGTTACTCAATTCTTTCTGCGACAAAGCCGAAATATGAGATAAAGGATCTTTTTAATGAGCGCTGATAAACACCTACAAAGTTGGCAAGAACGTTTCGAAATGGCTGAGGCTATGCAGCCTTTACTTGGGAAATTATACCGTAATCAAGGCGTTGAAGTCTTAATTTTTGGTAAACCACTTTTAAACGCATCAACAATAGAAATTATTAAAGCGCATCGCTTAGTTCGTCGTCACATTGGCGATAAGTTACGTTTACGCGAAAGTTTCCCATTTGTAGAAGCGTTAAGTAAGTTGTCAGTTAAGCATTGTAAAGTCGATATTGGCAAGCTTGCCATTAATTACTGGCGTGAACACTCTGATGCATCACAAATTCAATCTTATATGACTCACGCTTTAGAAGCGGGCATAAATTTTGGAGATGATGTTGCCGCTAAAGATGTCGTGCTATACGGTTTTGGTCGAATAGGGCGGTTATTAGCACGCCTGATGATCGAAAAAACCGGTCAAAGCAACAAATTATGTCTTCGTGCTATTGTACTTCGTGGTGGCAAGAAAGGCGATTTGGAAAAACGCGCCAGCTTATTACGTCGTGATTCGGTGCATGGTTCTTTCAATGGCTCAGTTGAAGTTGATGAAGAGAACAACGCATTAATCGCCAATGGTACTTACATTCAAATAATCTATGCTAATTCACCTGATGAAGTCGATTATACCCAATACGGTATAAATGATGCATTGGTTGTTGATAATACCGGTATTTGGAAAGATGAAGCTGGCCTTGGTTTGCACCTTAAGAGTAAAGGTGCCAGTAAGGTTCTGTTAACGGCACCAGCTAAAGGCGCCATTAAAAATGTTGTTTATGGTGTCAATGAAAATGACATTTTACCAGAAGACATCATTGTTTCTGCTGCTAGTTGTACTACTAATGCTATTACACCGGTTCTAAAAGCGGTTAATGATAAGTACGGTATTGAAAATGGCCATGTAGAAACTATTCACTCTTATACGAACGATCAAAACTTGATTGATAACTATCACAGTGCTGATCGCCGTGGCCGTAGTGCGCCATTAAACATGGTTATTACTGAAACTGGTGCTGCTAAAGCCGTATCTAAAGCGTTACCTGTGCTAGAAGGTAAGCTTACAGGCAATGCGATACGTGTACCTACACCTAATGTGTCAATGGCTATCATTAGTGTTAATTTAAACGGTGAAACAAACCGTGACGAATTAAATGAATACCTCAAAGATGTGGCATTAACTTCAGAGCTGCGTAATCAAATTGATTTTACTGAATCTACTGAGATTGTTTCTAGTGATTTAGTGGGCTCGCGTTATGCAGGCGTTGTTGACTCTCAAGCAACAATTGCAGAAGGTAAACGTGCAATTTTGTATGTTTGGTATGACAATGAATTTGGTTATAGCTGTCAGGTAGTGGGCGTTATGCAAAAAATGCTGGGTATTACGACTTTGTCTTTACCGAGCGCATAAACAGAACCTAATTAATGCCTAAGCGCAATTCACCTATTAAAAGCACTTCTTTGAAGTGCTTTTTTATTAGCAAACCATTATCACATTGCAGTTTTTGAATATTCTCAGCTGAAATAGCCCAGTCTTTTCAAATTAAGATTTTTCATACTGAATAGCTTTTAACCAAGTTCAGTTAATATTTATTCGATGCGTTTATTTATGCGACAAACGCACTAAAAACAACGAAAAAACTATAAAACTTCATTGACAGAATTGCTTAAAACAGTAAAAATGCATCCCGAAGTCAACGACAACACCTTGTTATTGATTCTGTAAAGCGACATTAGCTCAGTTGGTAGAGCGATACCTTGCCAAGGTATAGGTCATCGGTTCGAACCCGATATGTCGCTCCAATTCATTAAATGAATTGCGGCGCGATGGCAGAATGGCTATGCTGCGGATTGCAAATCCGTCGACCTCGGTTCGACTCCGGGTCGCGCCTCCACAATTTTGTTTAGTTGTTAAATTAACAATTAAATGACACTTTTGCCCGAGTGGTGGAATCGG
>NZ_JBFRKG010000053.1:21825-41185 GCF_041469325.1 Shewanella sp. 10N.286.51.B8 | reverse complement strand
TAACAGATAAGGATAGGCCGCGCGTAGCCGCGTCCTTATCCCAAGTGTTGAACAAGCCCGAGTGATACCTTTATAGTGTAAATATCGGCGTAAGATCTTACGCTTTTTCGATGTGTGCAGAGCAGTTACATTTTTTACTAGCCGCATAGATCCCTTAGCATCGTCAGCTAATTTCTTTACCTAAAATATCAATGCCTTAGCGCCTTCTGATACTTTTCTTGTTCCGCATCTTAAGTGTTAATTTTTAATCCATCCGCTTAAACAGTGGCGTTAGGTGTGGTTGGTTTTTGCCTAAGAAAGCTTGTCAGTCGTGCATGCTTATTCCTATGCACCCCCATAAATATCATCGGTTGTCGGCAACAAGGGCAAGGTCGTATGGCTTGAGTTTTAGTGGTGTTTTCGAGCGGCGCAAACACGGTGCCAGCAACGGCTAGCATCAAGCGTATTCGTTGCCGCAGCCTGGCTGAACCTCCTCTGAGTAATCCAAAATCTCTGACTCGCCGTAAGCCTTTCGGCAGTACATGTTGCAGTACCAACCATAGAAATTCGACAGTAGGTAATGTACGTATTTCAGTGGTGTTGGTTTGGCTATTTTGATACTCAAAACTAATTTGTCCGTCGATATTACTGACGATATTTTTATCGGGTAACACGCCGCGATAAAGGTATCGCGACAGGTACTTTAACGCTGGCAGTCCTTTACCCACATGTTGGCAGTCTACCACCCACTTTTTGGGTATTGAGCTAGGGAGTTTTAGACTCAGTTTTGCCAGTTGCGCCAGCAGTCTTGCTCGCCACACTTTGGCCAGGTTAAAGGCGTTGAACAGGTATTTACCCTTGTTCTTTTTCCACTGTTTTTTGTGCTTATTAAAGCTGCCTGCCGGAATGATGAAGTGGATATGAGGATGCTTCTTATAACACAAGGGTCACGCCTTCGGTTATGGGTATGCAGCACGCCCGTAAATCCAATATCACCACCGAGTTGCTTTGAGTTTTTAGCAAAGTCTTTTAGCACGCTGGCGGCCACCGAGAACATGGCTTGATACATCAACTCGGATTGATGTTTAGCCGTTACTCGCAACTCATAAGGCAAGGTAAACGTCACCATGTAATACTCCACGGGCAGGAGTTTAGCTTGCTGTTTGTTGAGCCACTCTGTCGTGGTGTTATGCTGGCATTGAGGGCAACTGCGATGACCACATGACAGCGGGAAATCAGCAGTATGAGTGCAGCTGCGGCATGCCCACTGGCTGGTTCGCTCAGTGTTGCTGCGACAACTGAGCATGGCGAAAATAGCTTGGCGCATGGATGATGTAATTTGACCATCATAAGCCTGATTAAAAGCGTCAAGGTGGTCACGTAAAAGCGCAATGAACCTCATAAATCACACTCCCACTTAAGCACCAAATTATCCGTCAGTTGGTTAACAGATAGGGCAGTATTTTTGCGAGTGATAGTGGTGAGGCGGGTATAACGGGCGGTGGTATTAAGGCTGTTGTGACCGAGAAGGCTTTGTACTGAACGCAAATCTAACCCTTGCTCTAACAGATGAGTGGCGTAGCTGTGGCGCAGATTATGTGGGCTGTTGGACTTATGAATATTACACTCACGAATAACCCGTTTTAAGGCTTTTTCCTTCTGATTTTAAAGTAAGTCCCGCCTTTATCGATCTTTGAGTCTGGCTGGCCATCTTTACCAGAAAAATCAGCCGTGGGTGGCGATGAGTTTGCCAGTAATATCGCAGCGCTAACAAGGTCCGTTTGGGCAAGGGCACCAACCTGTTAATCACATGGATGTGATGTATGTCATTTTTGCAGGAGCAAAAAATGACCTTTACCGCCTTTAGCGTTACGAATGTGCACCTGCATCATCTGTGAATCGATATCGCCAACCTGCAGTGAAATGGCTTCACCGAGGCGCAATCCCATACTGTATAAGGTGAGAAAGCACACTTGATATCGCAGCTTAACAATATTAAGCAACTACCATTGCTGGTTCAGGACATATCGATAGACCTATTTACAAGTGTTTGTGCAACCCATTACGTCAAGTTTCACGGTGCTCCATGAATGTGACTCAATCAAACTGGCAAAGTAGCGCTTCAAATCATCGGTTGAAAGGTTATCAGGACATGCATCGAAATCAGCACTAATGCGCCTGACAGCGCAGCTTTGTTCAACAAGAGCATTAATGATAAATCACAATCAATACGAATTATCGTACAGCTCATAATCTGCATATTAGTTCTGAACTGTAATCTCATTACATTATCTATTGGTAATACCTGCGCAAAAAAATTGGTAATAACACCTTGCGAGTTTGAAATACAGCTGAGTCACCGACTAACTTTGTTCTGTTATTTGGTAATGTTGTCATATCCATTGGTAGTGAATATAAAAACCATTCAACAATAACAGCCTGACTCTCCTGTAAGTTATTGTTTATTAGGTCTTTTCTATTGAGAGAGAAATATGTAAAGCCAATGCGTTAATCTTTTTTATGTCATCGTTACTACCAATTTTGGTTTTTGGTAATGCCTGCGACGCTTTTTTGGTTGACAATGATGTGTTGTGGTGGTTATATTTTGTTTAACACAAAGTTACAGGTGTAAACAGGTTGTTAAGTATGTAACTGTGTTGGGTGGGTTGTGTGTGATTCTGTGCGTAACAATTAATCATTGCTCTTTGATCATATACAACAAAGAGTTCTGCTTCTTTTTACAACGAAATTAGATAATTTTTGGTGTTAATTAGAAGCAAAGTCTTACCTATTTTTATTACGTTTTTCAGGGTTAGTTAAGCTCATGTGTAGGTGCGCCACTATATGCTGCGCATATAGGTATTCTAAGTAAGCTTTGAAAATAGTTAAGCCGAACAATATACGAACATATTCAACAAAGAGATCGTAAATTATAAAGGATTCCAATATCAACACATATAAATCTTACCGACATATTCAAAAGAAAATGTGTGACGTTTTCGCTTTGCTAGTTTTTGCTTTAGCTGTTTTTAGCGCATCACTCAATGCTCAGGAAATTGAAGAGAATACGCTTATTCCTAAGTCACACACTAGCCTTGCTGAAGGTGTTTTACTGGGGGATTTGTCAAAACTCGATCCGCTTAAAAAGCCAGGTGAAAATTTTGACTTACTCGATTGGTCGTTAACGTTGCCAACCGATCTCAACAAAGATAAAAAAGCTGATACCGTCTATGAGAAATCATTAGGTAAAGGCTTTGACTTAAAGCCATTTTTTTATACAGCAGAAGATGGTGGCTTGGTATTCGCTTGCCCAAACGTAGGTGCCAAGACCTCAAAAAATACAAAATATGCGAGAACCGAACTACGCGAAATGCTACGTAGAGGTAATGTTCAAATTAAAACTCGTGGCCTGACAAAAAATAACTGGGTTTTCAGCAATGCGCATGGTTCGGCGAAAGCTAAGTCTGGGGGTGTTGAAGGCAGTTTGGAAGGGACTTTGGCAATAAACCGAGTATCTACCACAGGTGATAAAAAAAAGGTTGGACGCGTGGTCATCGGGCAAATTCACGCGACGGATGACGAACCTATTCGTTTATATTACCGAAAATTACCAGCCAACTCGAAAGGGGCTATTTATTTTGCCCATGAAATAAATGATGGTGATGATATTTGGATAAATATGATTGGCTCACGTTCACATACTTTGTCAGACCCTGATGACGGAATCGCCTTAAACGAAAAATTCTCTTATAAAATTTCCGTCGAAGATGAAGTGTTGTTCGTCACTATAATTAGGGAAGGTAAGCCTAATATTACTAAGTACTACGATATGAAAGATAGTGGTTATAGTGCTAGTAACCAGTATATGTACTTTAAAGCGGGTGTTTATAATCAAAACAATGACGGCGCTGATGGTGATTATGTGCAAGCCACTTTCTATCATATCCATAACATGCATAAAGGGTATAAATTTTAGCGCAGTTAACTCATCAATTTAAAATTCGTAACTCGTAACTCGTAACTCGTAACTCGTAACTACAGTTATTGGTTATATTTTTATTTAAATTAATAGGTTAAAACTTTTGTTTGGGTTTCGTCTGTTGAAATTAATATAACTCTAATTTAAATATAAGAATTTAATGGCAGTAACCTGCTTGCAATAATAAATATAAGAATTTAATGGCAGTAATCTGCTTGCAATAATAAATATAAGAATTTAATGGCAGTAACCTGCTAGCAACAAAAAAATATACCAATAAATGGCATTAACATGCTTATTAAAATACTAAGGGGAAGTACGGTATGTCGACGAAATTAAGTAAAAAAACAAAACCCATCCATAAAATAGGGAAGTTCAAGCTTTCACCTATAGCAAAATGGATGAAGCTTGCTGCATTTACTTCTGTAACCAGTTCTTTTGCATTTTCGGCAATAGCACAAGAAGCAGAAACTGAAAATCTAGATAAAGTTGATAATGATATAGAAGTTGTTGTAGTTACTGGTACACGTAGAACAATTCAAGACCAAATTGCAATAAAGCGTGAATCTACCACGGTTGTTGACGGTTTATCTGCTTCAGATATTGGTGATTTACCTGCACTTTCAATTGGTGAGGCGCTAGAATCATTAACGGGTGCATCATCTCACCGTGAAAATGGTGGTGCTACTGAAATCAGTATTCGTGGTTTAGGCCCATTCTTAAGTGCCACTAACATCAATGGCCGTGAAGCGACCAATGGTAGTGGTGACCGTTCAGTTAACTTTTCTCAGTTCCCATCAGAGCTGATGCAGAAAGTAGCTATTTATAAAACACAAGACGCTTCCATGATTGAAGGTGGGGTTGCCGGTGTTATTACCCTGGAGACACTTAAGCCTTTAGATTTTGGTAAGCAACGTTTTCAGGCTGAAGTAAAAGCTAACTACAACCCAGACCAAGCAAACGTTGACAATTCACTTCAAGATGATTTGGGCTACCGTGGAACACTAAGTTATGTTGATCAATTTGAGTTTGATAACGGCCAAGCATTTGGTTTGAGTGTAGGTTTTCAACGTCAAGATATTAGCCAGCCAGAAGCTGAATATAGAAGCTCAAGCCCAACGGGTTCATCTTTGTGGGCATGTTTGAATGATCCAACCGATACTACTACTGGCTTCTTCCGTAGTACAGGTGGTGATTGTGAGGACGATATTTATCCAAGCAGTGACCCGCGAAATAATGATAACGCGGGTTATAATAATAAAATTGATCCAGAAACAGGTCTTGCAGTCGATGATGGCAGAGAATACGCATGGACTGGCTCAAGCCGAAGCTTCCGTCAAAATGAAACATCTGATGAAAGAGACGCTTTATTCTTTGCTCTACAATACCAACCCTCAAATAAATGGGATATCAATTTTGATGCGCAAATTTCAGATCGTACCCAAGCAGAAGCGCGTCATGATTTAATCTTCTTACAAAAGCGCGTTACACCGGGTGTAACGGGAGAAAGCCTTGTTGTAAATGATGTTGGTGGTATTTTGCAATGGGCGGGTGAAGACCGTATAGAATCTTCGGGTGAGCAGTTTTCACGTGAAGAAAACTATCGTGGTTACGGGTTAAACGTCGAACATTTTTTCTCTGATGACCTAAAGATTAGTGTTGACCTTGGCTACTCTAAAACCAGCCGTGAAGAGCTACAAATTAGTAACCGAGCAAGAACTAGCTCGACTGGTAACGCATTTTCTTGGGCCTTAGGTGACGAAATTCCGCATTTCACCTTAACAGATTTTGATGTGACTGATATCTCTAACTTTACGAGTAATCTTCGTAGCCGCCTAGACAGAGAAAATGTTCGTGACAACGAGATTATGGGTGCACGCGTTGATATTGATTATATTTTAGACGGTGATGTTTTTAGTAGCGTTCAAGCTGGTGTTCGCGTTTCTGAGCTAACGTTTGTTCAATATGGCGGCAGCACTAACGGTAATGGCTCTAGAGACGAATATGAATTAGATGAATCAGTAACATCGGCCATCGATGTACTTGAAGGTTGTCAAATAGCCTTCCCTGAAACTGATTTTTTATCCAGTGTTTCTGACGGTAATATTATCACCAATGTTGACAGTTCAGGCAATGTGATAGAAAGCGGTACAGGCGCCTCGTGGGCAACTTATAACAACGAGTGTTTTGCTCAAGCAAATATAGCATCTTTAGGCGGCGAATTTGCCTACCCAGAGGTTGAATACGAGAATACGGGTACTATTGACGTAACAGAACAAACTACCTCTGCTTACGCAATGCTTAACTACGACACTGAAATGTTTGATAAATTTATTCGTGGTAACTTTGGTGTTCGTGTCGTGAAAACTGACGTTACTTCTATTGGTTTTAGAGACACTTTTGACACTGTCACTGATCCGGCGACAGGTGAGGTAGCACTAAAAGCAAACGGTAATATTAAACAGATTGAAGCTGGCGGTGATTACACTGAAGTATTACCAAGTTTTAACTTAGTTGTTGATTATGATGACGATATACTCATCAGAGCTGGTATTTACCGAGGTATGTCACGTGCAGATCCTTCTGATCTAAGTTATAACCGTGAATTCCTAACCGATAACTCAGATGATCCTACATCAGTTGAAGACTTGTTAGTGGGGGCTCAAGGGGCAGGTAATCCTGAACTTAAACCATTAATGTCATGGAACTATGATGCGGCTGTTGAATGGTACCCAAGCGATGACTCTATGGTAGCGTTAGGTGTTTACTACAAGCAATTCAATGGCGGTTTCCAACAGCAAACACAATTAGAGACGTTTATCGTTGACGGTGTGGAAGTTGCTTTACCTATTACTAATTCAGTCACTACTGACGAAGATAGTGACCTTTATGGTTTCGAAGCGTCATTTTCGTATCGTTGGGATTTAGGTATTGGTGTGAAGCTTGGCTATAACTGGGCAGATACAAACTATGAGTTTGAAGATAGTAACTACGGTAATACCTTTACGACTGATTTAGATGGCGTTGTTGTTCAGGATAAAGTAGGTATTGTTCCTCCAGCCTCAGTACCAGGATTTTCTGAGCATGTATTCAATGGCCAGATCTACTATCAAATAGGCGATTTTGATACTGCGCTTATCTACAAGTATCGTAGCGAATACTTCCAACCATACACTTCTAACGGCACAAGACTGCGTTATGTTGATGAGGCAGGTACTTGGGAAGCTCGTGCTGCATACAAAATCAATAAACACGTTCGTGTTAAAGTTTCAGCAATTAACTTGTTCAGTGAGCCTCGCAGTGATGACTTCTATACCCAAGGTAACTTGGGTCAAGTAAGTGATTACGGTCCTCGCCTGTTCGCAGGTGTCAGCTTTAAGTACTAGCCAAGTCTAGTACTTAAATAAAACAAGCTAAATTTGGAAAAAGAATCTTTTTGGAGTCATAAAAATGAATAATAAATCACTTATACCGCTCATCATTGCGACAGGCCTATTAGGTTGTGGCGGTGATGACGGTGCTGAAATAGATGGTAATACTCGCGGGAGCATAGAAATAATCGGAAGCGAATTTATCGCTGGTGCGACTCTTTCAGCAACGGTTACTGATGCTGACGGAATTATAGCTGATACACTGACTTACGCATGGTCAACAGGTGCTATTGGTACATCCATCACCATTACTGAAGCTGATGAGGGTTCAGTCATTTCTGTTTCTGCTAATTATACTGATGAGGCAGGTTTTACCGAAGGTGTTGGGGCATCTACACCTGCTATCAACCCAACCTTAAATGTTTCTGCTAGCATTATTAAGGGCCCTATTGATGGTGCAACTTGTGACATATTTGAAGTTGATGATAGTGGTGCTGCGGTTCTTCCTGCACAAGCTGCTGCAACCTCTGATGTTTCAGGTGGTGTTACATTTAGCGACGTACACTTCGAAGGTACAGGTTTAATTACATGTACTGGCGGTACTTATGCAGATGAATCAACAGGTTTAACCTTAGATGCTCCTCAACTAAGATCTGTAGTGAATGTAGTTGAAAATATTGTTGAGACTGATGAAAACGATGAGGAAATATTACTACCGCCACCTACCTATGTTGTTTCTCCTTTAACCGAAATGGCTGTTCAAAACGCGGGTAGTGATTTAAACCAGTTTGCTGACGAAGCTGAAATAATTAATGCTCGTTTTGGTATTCGTTTTGATACAACAGAAGTGCTTCCTACTTTAGTTGGTACTGTTGAACTTGGTGCTGATGGTGCTGAAGATGCTGATAGATATGGTTCTGTGCTAGCGCTACTATCACAAGTTGATGCAGACAACGCAGACGCAGATTTATCTACCGTTATGCAAGATCTTGCTAGTGACGTCGCTGATGGTTCTTTTTCTGAAGAGTCTTTAGTTACACTTGAGACAGCACAAATTAATTTGCAAACGACTTCACAAGTTGCCAGCTATGTTGATGAGGCGTTACTTGACGCCATTGGCGCGTCTGTGGGGTATAACAATGACCCTGTTGCTGCAATCATCGAAGGAGAATTGGGTGGTACTGTTCAACATACTGCTACGGTTCCATTAACTGGTTCATTAACCATTATTGATCCAAACTTTGAAGAAGATGCTTTTGTTGCGCAAACTGATGTAGCACTTGATTATGGTACATTTAGTATCAGCGCTAATGGTAGCTGGTCGTACACAGTTAATACTGCAAACGAAACTCTGGCTAGCCTTGAGTTAGGTAATTCGGTGAATGATTCAATCACTATCGTTTCTATTGATGGTACCACTGCTGAAATTAATATTCGTGTTGCTTCGCTTACTCAGGTTGTAAAAATAAGCGATACAGGCGGCGATACGGGTGAGATTAGATTTACCGTTGATAACCTTCGTCAAGGTAAGCTGAGTGCATCTTTATCTAAAGAGGTTGCTCTTGGTAGTGATGGAAATATTAAAGATGCTTATATTACGCTTTATGGTTCTTCTGGTAGTTCTAGTGAATCGTTAATAGATTTACGTATTCAAGGCGAGCAATCTACACTTAACGAAGACGGTTCTGAAACTACAATAGACCCTCGTTTCTTTGTTCGAAATACTGACAGTGACGCTTACCCTGGAAATTTAATCACTGCACCATTTGTTGAAGAGCAGTTTTATGATGTAGAGATTACATGGGACTTAGATGCAACAGAACAAATTACCGTGACTATTGATGGTGAAGTAATTGGTGGCGGTTCTTTCTCTACTGCAGCGGTTGTTGACTCTGATTATACAGGCTTAGATCAGTGGTTCGCTGATGGTGTGAAAGCTATCCAATTTAGATTCGGTGATAATGATAGAACGATTCCTTTTGGTTCTTTTTATGTTGATAATATTGAGGTATTTTCTGATACAGCTGGCACAACAAGTATATTTTCAGATGACTTTGAAGGTTATGATGCAGGCGAAACTTTAGATGGTACAGACAGCAAGTATGGCTTAGCTATTTACTCAGAAGTTATCGTATTTGATGCAGGCGATGGCACAGTAGAACCTACGCCAGCAGTATTTTTTGATTTAACTGGAAGAATTGCAAGTAATGAGGCAACGGCAACAGGTGCTGTAAGTGTACTTGACCCAGATGTTGGCGAAGATTCTATTGTTCAGACAACCTTAATGGGTACATACGGTACATTATCAATATTAGATGATGGCTCATGGACCTATACCCTCGATACCACTGACGCCACGATTGCTGCACTTGTTGTGGGAGAAAGTGAATTAGATACCTTTACGATTGAATCTTTTGATGGTACTACCGCTGAATTAGCAATCACAATTACTGGTACAGTTGTTGTTGCTACTGGAGATAATAATGTCGCTAGAATGGCTGATACCTCAACAGACGCTGATGCTGAATTACGTTTAACAACAGACCCACTTGCTGAAGGCTCTATTTCTACAACCCTTAAGTTACAAGCCATTGCTGGCTTTACCGCTACAGATGGTGTTTCTGAAGATAATACTGCTTATATTAGTGTTTACGGAGGCTCTGCTTCTTCAGGTAACTTAACGGGCGAAATTGTCTTTACTAATGATGGTACTGTTAAATACCGTGATGCAAATAAAGATCAGCAAATCATTGATGGCTTAACGTATACAGATGATACTGATATTGATGTAGTGCTTGAATGGACTGCGACAGGTTATTCTGTGTCAATTGATGGTGGCACAACGTTCTACGGCCCTTATGTTGCCATTAATACGGGCAGTGCAACACAAACCTATCAAATTCGTATTGGTAGCTCTTCGAAAGAGTCAGCAAAAGAATTATTAGCTGATGACATCGTCATTGCTGATGATACAGGTTCGGCAGTTCTGTCTGAAGACTTCGAGATATTTGCTGAAGGTGAAGATTTAAGCACGACTTATTCAAGCTCTGCTGAAGCAACCGTTATGACCATAGCGGGAAGTAGTGTAAATAAAGTTGCCAGAATGGCTGATACAACAACAGACGCTGATGCTGAATTACGCTTAACAACGGACCCACTTGCTGAAGGCTCTATTTCTACAACCCTTAAGTTACAAGCCATTGCTGGCTTTACTGCTACAGATGGTGTTTCTGAAGATAATACTGCTTATATTAGTGTTTACGGAGGCTCTGCTTCTTCAGGTAACTTAACGGGCGAAATTGTCTTAAGTAATGATGGCAGCGTTAAATACCGTGATGCAAATAAAGATCAGCAAATCATTGATGGCTTAACGTATACAGATGATACTGATATTAATGTAGTGCTTGAATGGACTGCGACAGGTTATTCTGTGTCAATTGATGGTGGCACAACGTTCTACGGCCCTTATGTTGCCATTAATACGGGCAGTGCAACAGAAACCTATCAAATTCGTATTGGTAGCTCTTCGAAAGAGTCAGCAAAAGAGTTATTAGCTGATGACATCGTGATTGATGATGCAACAGATACGGCGGTTCTATCTGAGGACTTCGAAAGTTATGCTGTGGGTGACGATCTAAGTACGACTTACTCTGGTTCTGCCGAAGCAACAGTGCAATAAGGCTAATCAACTTGCAGTTGTAAATTAATGTTTTAAACAATGTGTTAAAAATGCCGCTTATTGATAGCGGCATTTTTTGTTCTTATTTTGTAGACCAAAGTGTGCTATTTGAATGCGACTTTCGCTCTTTTAAAGGGTTAGTTGTATCCAACATTTAGCTTAGAGCTAATTTTATTGGGTTATTTTGTTAAACTCGATAAGTTGACAGTATCAACTGATCAAATGAACCGCTTTCTATCTCATCAATTTTAAACTTATCTGGTTAGCCGAAACTTTTCTAAAACGCTAGGCTAGTTTAACTATGCTATGTTTATTGGTGCTGTGGTTGCGGCTTTCAGCAGTCTTTGTCGTTATATAGTCATTAGCCTTTAGTAACTAAAAAGTTAAGAGTGGGTAGGGCGTTCAGGCTTCCAATCTAGTTGAAAATGGCATTAATGATTTCTTTAAAGTGTATGTTTGTAATTATGTCGGGGTAGCGTTATGCGTTGGCGTGGAAAGCGTAAAAGTAGCAATGTAGAAGATCGTCGTAATACGCAAGTCTCAGGTGCTAGTGGCTTTGGCCGAGGTGGCGGGGGCATTTTACGACTGCTACCGATGATATTTAAGGTGCTTGGGTTTAAAGGAACCGCGATACTGATTGTGGGTGTGGGCGCTTACGGATTATTTACCGGCAACCTAGGTAATATGTTAGGTGGACTTGGGCTACAACAAGAAACCTCTACAGGTGTTTCTACTATGCCTTTAACTGAAACCGCAGCAGAAAGAGAGCAGGTTGATTTTGTAGCGGTTATTCTTGCGGACACGGAAGAAACCTGGACTGGTTTATTTCAGCAGCGGGGCATGACCTATCAAGAACCCAGCTTGGTGTTGTTTCGTGATGCAGTAAAATCAGCTTGTGGTATGGCACAGTCTGCTATGGGGCCATTTTATTGTCCTGCAGACCAACAAGTTTACATTGACCTGAGTTTTTTTGAGCAATTAAAAAATCAGTTCAAAGCGCCTGGAGATTTTGCCCAAGCTTACGTTATTGCCCATGAAGTGGGTCATCACATTCAAACTCTGCTGGGGATATCCAGTGAAGTTCATGCCGCTCGCAGTAAGTTAAGCGCAGTTGAGGGCAATAAGCTGTCGGTTAAGCAGGAATTGCAGGCGGACTGCTTTGCTGGTGTTTGGGCAAATCATGCCAATAATAGCCGTCAGTTACTTGAAACGGGTGATATTGAAGAGGGCTTAACTGCAGCAAGCGCTATCGGTGATGATACCTTACAAAAACAATCACAAGGCCATGTCAGCCCTGACTCTTTTACTCATGGCAGCTCGGCACAGAGAGTGAAATGGTTTCAAGTCGGTTTTGCCAGCGGCAATATGGAAAGTTGTGATACCTTTAAAGGCAGTTAGAGAAAAGAATGTCGAGTATTATTAAGCGAGTGAGAGTTTAATTGAAATAAATAAGCCGTTGATATTCAACGGCTTATTAGCACCTAGCTTATAAAGCGTTTAACTTATAAGCTAACGATAAGTTAATGTCGAATTACTTCTCTAGTTTAGTGAAGTAGTCGAAGATAACAGGTACGTCATTTTGACCAAGGCCAGCATCAACACCTGCTTGAAGTGCTTTAGACGTTCCTTCAGCGATTGGTGACTCAGTACCTAAGTCAGAAACCATTTGTAAAAAGTAACCAAGGTCTTTGTTTGCATTGGCAACCGAGAAACCTAACTTCTCTTCGCCATCGACAGCATAGAACTTAGTGAACTGCATGAATGGTGAGTTAGAAGGGCCAGCAGACATAATGTCGAATAATTGCTGACCGTCAACACCTGCCGCTTTTGCAACTGCAAACGCTTGAGACATCGCTGTAACAGTAGTCATACCAATGAAGTTATTGATTAACTTAGTTGTGTGACCTGCACCTAATTTACCTAGGTGGAATACGTTTTCACCTTGCTCTTCTAAAACAGGTTTAACTTTGTTGAATGTGTCGATGTCACCAGCAGCCATGATGTTTAGAAGACCATCTTTAGCGTGAGCAGGAGTACGTCCAAGAGGCGCATCGATCATGCCACAGCCTTTTTCGGCAAGCGCTGCACCAATTTTGATAGTAGAAGCAGGGATAGAAGTTCCGAAGTCTACTAATGTAGTACCTTCTTTCATTCCGGCTAGAACACCATCTTCACCGTATACAATTTTTTCAACAACTGCAGAAGTTGTTAGACAGAATTGAACGATATCAGAAGCCGCTGCTAATTCTTTACCAGAAGTGAATTGGGTAGCATTGCCACGAGCAAGAACTGCATCAACTGCATCTTGGTTAAGATCCATAACGTTAACTTGGTAACCACGTGTTTGTAGGTTTTCAACCATGTTGCCGCCCATAAGGCCAAGACCGATGAATCCGATGACTGGTTTTGTCATTTCTAACTCCTAAATATATTGATATATGCTTATCTGAATTGAAAGTTGCTCACCTTAATATGAAGGTGGGCAATGTTATTTATATAAAAAGTGCTCTAGAGCTCAGGCTAGTTAACTTATTAGCTCTATTTAAGAATTAACTCTTTATCTATTAATCGTGTCGTGTTTCTTAACATTAGATGTCGTTTACAAGGCTTTTATATCGCCCAATACTCACTTACCAATTTGTATTACAATATGGTAGGTATAGTCGTCATCTTTGTCAACCAAACACTATTTGTTCTCTTGCAAAAGTGTGACTAAAAAAGGGTTGGCTGTTATTTTGAGCAAAAACACTCGAAAATGAATTTTTGTGTAACCTAAATCACATTAATGTTTTTATTCAACTACTTGCTCTGTTCTGCTTGTGTATTGAACGTGTCATTACTGAACAGTTAAGTGCTAAATATATTTCGGTATAAGACTGAAAGTCTATAAAACAGAGCTTTTAGTCTTAATCGGAATATTGATTAATCTACATTTTGTATTATCTATGTGACCTTTAATTTGTCTTTTATGAGAAAAGAGCCTATCAACTGATAGGCTCTACATTACCATGTTCTCATTAGAACTTAGCGCGAACACCGACAGTGTAGCGACGATCCGCTTCACTGTATTTCCACACTGAATCCAGTTCAGTGGTGTATTCAATTGGTTCGCCTGTGAGGTTAACCACATTACCAACAACGGTGAAGTGCTCATTGATATCCCAACTTGCCGAGAAATCAAGTTGACCACGTGCTTCACGGTAGTTATTACCCACGGTTGCGTCAAAATTATCAGAGGTAGGGTCATTTTGGTTAAAGACGTTATAACCTAATGCGCCGACAGTTTGAACACGTTTTTCAGCTTGTGAGTATAAGTAACGGTCACGCCAGTTGTATGCTAAACGGAATTGCAATCCCTCATTTTCCCAGTAAATTTGACCATTCGCGGTGTTTTCCGAAATGTTCAATAATGGGTTACCATCAGGTTGTTCACTATCTGCATAGGTGTAGTTGGCATTGACACCGAAGCCAGACCATAAGCCTGGTAATGAGGTAAATTGTTGTTGGTAACCTAGTTCAATACCTTGAACACTACCACTACCACCGTTAACATCAGTGTCGACCACAATACCTGTTTGGCCTGCAGCTTTTTGAGCATCAACATAAGCTAAGCCTTGATCTTCTGTAGCAAAGTTGACATCACCTTGGCTTTGACCTGCTGTATCAAGTAAACAAATGTTGCCCCATTCAGTGGTATTTTGTCCTGAAACCGTATTGGCATCAGCTAAACAGCTACTGTCGGTTTGTGTAAATGAGTTAACATCTTTGTAGAATAATGCTGCTGAAACGATACCGCCGTTACCAAAGTAATGTTCTACTGAAAGATCATATTGTGTAACACGGTAAGGCTCTAACTCGTATGAACCTTGAGTACCAGTCACTAAAGAGTTATCAATAGTTAACGAAGGGCTTAGTTCATCAAAGTCAGCACGGCGCATCACTTTTGCCGCTGCGAAACGTAATAAAGTTTCTTCAGTTAGGGTATATGTGACGTTTAAACTCGGTAAGAAATCTGAGTAATCATTTTTACCGGTATCAAGCACTTTATTACCGTTGGCATCGACTGATGCAACCACGCTTGATTCTAAGTCAGTTTGAATATAACGTCCGCCGACAACAGCGGTTAAATCATCAAAGTCTAAGTGAACTTGTGCGTATATAGCGCTGGTTGTTTCATTAATCTCTTTATAGGCACTTGAATCTTCGACCATATTATCGGCTAAAGTACCGTTCATTGCATATGATGTATCTTGCAACATCTGTTGAACTAACGCATAAGTTTGTTCGGTATTTTGCAATTGGTCAGCGTCATATACATTATATGTCAACATATCATTTTGACCGGCAATGCCTGTTTGGTCGAATGAGTTACTCATGTTAACCACATTCATGCTATCGCTTAGCAGTGGGTTGTCAATCCAAATAGGGCTATATAAACCATCCGCGTTAGTGGCTTTTTTATATGAGTCCTTAAGGGTATTGCCATTAGGTTTCAGGTCAAAACGGTTAGCGGAGTAATCTCTGTCAGTAAAGCGTACACCTGCTTTAACTGCTGAAACCCAATCGACACCGATATCTGAAATTTTAAAATCAAATCGAAGTGCTTGTTCTTCATTCTCAGTTTCTAAGGTTTTATGAAAAAACTCACGGAAAACTAAGTTATCAGGATTGGTTAGCATGCCATTATCAGCATAGGTGTAACCTGGGATACCACTACCACTAAATGAACTACTCGTGCTGGTATGAGTGACTAGATCAAGGGTTGGATCTGTTCGTTCGATTGGACGTAAATTAAATTCATTGGCGGTTTGTTTTTCTTTTGACTTTGATAATGAATATTCGGCTGAAAGTTCAATGTTATCAGAAAGGAACCACTCTCCTCCAATGGCATGTGAGGTTGAGTCTGATGTGGTAAAGTCACTCCATGTTTTAGGAATAACCAACACGCCATCCAGATCGTAATTGTGTAGTTGGCCATTGCTGTCATAGTAAGAGTCACCTCTAGCAACAGTACTACCACCCACATCAAGAATTGAATATGCTGATTGACCACCGTCTAACTTGGTGCCGTTTAAATCAAGGTAAATATTGGCGTTGGCACTTTCTGGTTCCCACTGTAGTGAGATACCCACAGCTGTACGTTCACGTTCTTCTGTTTTTTGTTCTGCCGTTGTTTGGGTTCTACGTAGATACTTACCATTTGGTCCGCCAGAATCATCGACTGTGCCATCACCATTGATATCAATATTATCTTGTAAATCAACTTTATTGAAGTACTCATCACGGCGTAATTCACGATCTAAGTAAGATAAGTTAGCAGAAGCACCAAACGTACCGGCACTTCCTAAATCCCAATTATTACCCAGTCCCAATGTGAAGTTAGGAGCAATATTTTCTGTTTTATCTGCGTATTCACCATCAAGAGTAATAGCCACTAATGGCTCACTCAGTTCGAGTGGGCGAACCGTTTGCATATTAACCGTGCCGCCTAACGCACCTTCAATCATGTCAGGTGTTGGAGACTTAATGACTTCAACTGTTTTTAAGAAGCTTGAAGGGAAGTCGGATAAATTAATACCGCCACGACCAGGACCTGCTGTAGAACGGCCGTTTAGTAAAATAAGGTTTTCAGATACACCACGAATGGTAACTGATTCACCCACACCAAAATCTGATGCTATCGAAACACCCGTGATACGTTGTAGCGCTTCTGCAATATTGTTATCAGGTAACTTACCAATATCTTCAGCGACAATCGCATCAACAATTCTATCATCGGTACGTTTTAGTAGATTAGCTGCTTTTAAACTACCAAATATGCCACGAATTGCAATGACTTCAATTTCGTTTGAGTCGCTAGCGTCTGCATTTGTCTGGGCTTCAGGCTCTGCTGCCATTGCCGACATTGATAACATTGCCGTTAATGTTGCGCCAAAAATACTAATATTATTTGCTTTACTTCTAGCCCCAGTAAACATCGAACTTATTTTATTCAGCTTCATATTTCCCCCCAAGAAATCATTAATTTTTGTATGACCAATTGCTGTTCTTTTAATCGGTTGATACATTTATATAACATGTTACCAATAGTCGCAACCATTATTACCAAAATATTAACTTTGTTATACCAAAGTGTATGCTGGTAGCCGTAATTTTTGTAAGTCAGCTGAATAAGGAATTGTATAAAGGAGCGGTTATAATCAGAATAGCTTGAATTTAGGTAAATGAAAATTAGGTAACTCATTGACGGTGAAAGGATACTTCAATATTCTACGGCCTTCATAATTTAATGGATTAAAGACATGATGAAGCCAAAAATTAATTTTCTATTACTGCCGATACTTATTTTAATGATTCTTAGCGGTTGTAGTAGCAAACCTGTGTTACACCCTGAGCCCATTACCTTGACTAGCGCTCGATTTGGTCATGCCGCAGTCAATGATGGTCAAAACATTTATGTATTGGCAGGGTCTAACAGCACAGGTTTTCTTTCCGACATTGAAATCATTGAGCCTATATCAGGTAAAAAGCAGGTGTTAGCGAATAAACTCATCCCAAGAAGGTTTTTTTCTGCGGTTTGGGATGGGCAAGAGTCAATTTATATTATTGGTGGTGTCAGCTTTGAGGCCCAAAAATTTAGATTTGAACACCGCGTAGAAGTGTTTAATACCGTGACCCACCAAGTTAGCTTTGCCAAGCCGTTACCTGCACCAACAAGACGTAATAGTGCCGTTTTGTTAAATGGTAATATTTATGTTGTTGGTGGCTCATACCCTAAAAATGGTCAGTTAGCACCGAGTGGCTTAGTCGCTGTGTTAAATGGTGAGACACAAGGCTGGGTTAGAGCGGCCAATATGCCAACCACCAAAGAAACTAGAGCAGTGGTTCATGATGGTTATATCTATGTGGTGGGTGGCTATGATAATAAAAACTCATTAACAGCTTTTGAAAAATATGATCCGCAATTAAAAAAGTGGCAATCATTACCCGCTTTACCTGAAGCTATCAGTGCCCATTCAATGTCAGTGGTTAACCAAAAGCTGTTTGTATTTGGGAGTTATGACAATTTGACATTAACTTACGCATACGATTTTGTCAGTGAGCAATGGATGAAGATTGATATTGGTTATCAAGCCAGTAGACATAATGCAGCGACCACACTCGGTGACACCACTTATGTGATTGGCGGCAATACCGACATAAAAGGTCAATATCTGAAAGATATACAAGTCTTTAAATTGTAGTTTTAGCGAATGTAAGCTTATTCAGGCTGTTCACAGCTGAAATCAATCATGCCCCATCAATGGCTACTTTTTAAAGGTTTAGCGGACGGGGCATGTTTGAACTATCTACAATGGTCGATAACTACAGCTGATAACCCGCCTTTTAAAGCTTGATAGTCGCTATTTATAAGCACCATCAGAGTAGGTTAGTTCATAGCTATGTGAGTATATTTCAAGGATATCCCCGAACGGATCTTCCATGTATATCATGCGATATGGTTTTTCACCAGGGTAATAAAAACGTGGTTTTGCCATACGTTTTTTACCACCAGCAGCAACAATTTTTACTGCAAGTCCTTCAACATCAGGATCTTGAACACAAAAGTGGAACACGCCGGTTTTCCAATATTCAAAGTTATCTTGCGGATTTTGCTGATTTTTAAACTCAAAAATTTCAACTCCAACTCTATCAGCTGTGGATAGATGAGCAATTCGAAAGTGTTCCCAACCACTCCCAAATACATCAGTACACATTTCACCAATGGCGGAGTTATCTTCTTTAATTTCAGTGGGCGCCATAATGAGGTACCAACCTAATGTCTCGGTATAAAACTTTACCGCGGCTTCAAGATCGGGCATTGAGTTACCGATATGGCTGAAGGTACGTGGATATGTCTTCTGTGTACCTTAACATATGAGAATTGGCATAGTTTATTACTGCCCAAATATAGCCAAACTATAGAAAGTTACATTGGAGCTACGGATGAATTGATTTTTGGGTCAGCAGAAATCATTTATCGTAAGGCGATACTAGGTTATAGGGTGACTTGTCTGGTATTTATAGGGCTCATATTTAAATAAAAAGCCAGCATATTGCAGGGCAACATATGCTGGCTTTATTGTGTTGCAGTGATTATCTAAATTGTGGTTTGTTTATTGATTTAGTTTTCAGTTTGATACTTTTCAAACCACCACAGTATATGAGCCACTTTCGACATTCTAAATTGTGGTTTGTTTATTGATTTAGTTTTCAACTTGATACTTTTCAAACCACCACAGTATATGGGCCACTTTCGACATTCTAAACTGTGGTTTGTTTATTAATTTAGTTTTCAGTTTGATACTTTTC
>NZ_JBFRKG010000053.1:0-21027 GCF_041469325.1 Shewanella sp. 10N.286.51.B8 | reverse complement strand
ATATGGGCCACTTTCGACATCAAATTACTGGGTCTTTTATAGATCCCATGGGGTGCATCAGGAATGCGCACCATAGCGGTATCAATATTGCGTAATTTAAGCGCTTGATAAAACTGCTCAGTTTCAGCTATGGGTGTACGTTGATCTGCTTCACCGGTTAATAGCATTGTTGGGGTGGTGACATTACCCACATAACTGATGGGTGATAATTTCATGTAATGAGCGCTGTCTTCCCACGGCATTTTCTCGAACCAGTTTTTAATCACAAAAGGGTAGATATCAGTTGTTAGTACAAAGCTATACCAATTGATTACCGGTTTTGCGACCACAGCCGCTTTAAATCTGTCAGTGTGCCCCACAATCCAGGCAGTGAGCACGCCGCCGCCAGAGCCGCCAGTAACAAATAATGCATCTTCATTAATCGCATCTTGTGCGATAACGCCATCAACCACAGACATTAAGTCATCATAATCTTGGCTTGGGTAGTTATTATAAATAGTTTGGGCAAACTCTTTACCGTAACTGTCACTACCACGGGGGTTAGCGTATACCACTACGTAACCACTTGCCGCCATCAGTTGTACTTCAGCTGAAAAGTGCGGCCCATAATTGGTGACGGGTCCACCGTGGATTTCTAAAATTAGCGGGTATGTTTTACCGGCTTTTATACCTGTATCGTAACCCGGTGGGTAAGCGACCCATGCTTGAATATCGCGCTGGTCAAACGAAGATTTAACATTGAGCTCTTTAATAGTGGCCAAGGTTTTGTAATTAAGGGCGCTATCGCTAAGGCTAGTTAGCTGCTTAGTTTTGCCTTTTTTAGTTATGGCGACATCAGCAGGACGTTGTGGGTCTGAATAGGTAAAGGCAATGGTGCCATCTGCTGCCACATCAAATTGGCTACCGGTATATGGGCGGCCAAATGCTAATCCACCCAAATTTTCAGCTACCAGCTTACGTTTGCCGTTAAGGGGTTGATAAGCAACATAGGTTTCGCCATGGTCATGATAATTAAAGTAAACTGCTTTACTGTTATCAGCCCATTTTATACTGTTAATCGAGCGGTCTAAATTAGCGGTTAACGAGCGTTTATTTGATCCATCAATATTCATGATGTACAGCTCAGTATTCGCGTAATTCTTATGGTTTTGATCTGCGCCTAAATAAGCAATGTATTTACCATTTGGCGATACCATAGGGCTGATATCTGGACCGACTCTATCGGTTAACTGAGTCACTTGTTTGGTGTTGAGATCTAAGCGGTACAGATTATTATCAGTCCATTCTAAGTCACTTTCTGCGCGTTTATTACTGGAGTAGAACAGTTGCTTACCGTCCTGACTCCAGCTTAATTGACCATTATGATCATATTCACCAGAGGTTAATTGACGCGCTGCGCCGCCATCTGCTGACATCACAAAGATGTGACTATTGCCGGGTTTACTAAAGCCTGCGCCATCAAAGCGGTAATACATATCATCAATATAAACTGCAGGTTTTGCCCATTCAGCACCTTTAGGCATGCCCGGTAATGACACTACTGATTTTGGTTTGCTAGCGACAAAACGCGTAAAAGCCAACTGTTTGCCATTGGGTGACCAAGACAAGTTAGCGGGCGAATCAGCAAAGTGGCTGATTTGTGCAGCGTCTCCCGTTTCTAACCATTTCATATGTATTTGTGGCTTGCCGCTTGCGGTAGAAATATAAGCTAACTGAGTATTATCAGGTGACAATGTTGGCGAGTAATCGACATGCAGTCCATTCGTCACTGGAGTGAGCGTTTTATTTTTATCGACCTTCCAAATATTACCGAGTTTTTTGTCCGTTTGAATGTCCATATAATTACGAACAAAAAAAACCTCATCGCCATCCTTGTTGATAGTAAGGCCAGATGCATATTGCAGATTGAAAACATCTTCTAATTGCAAAGTGGAGTCAGTATCTTGCGCAAACACCATCATTGACGCAAAAGGGGCAATTAATAATAGGCCCATGCTTTTATTAAATATATTCACTAAATTTAGTCCTTTTTGAGTTATTTTTAGCGATTTTAGAAAAGTCCTGTGCAGGTTTTTGTTTGCTAACACATGTATTTCATTAAACACCGAGTGAGTAAATTACCATATGTAGCGTAAATGACAAGCTTATGTGAATCGTTGTTTACATTTGTGGTGAATTGAGTATATTAAATGCAAATTAACTCTCTCTTAAATGGTTATAACAATGCTAACAACCACACCAAGCAATAAAAGTTTCTTTAAAGGTCTCTCGCTAGTTGCGATGTCTTTAACCAGTTTATTAACGCACTCTGTACTCGCTGACACCAAAGTAATACATGCAGGTGAGCTATTAGCTTTGCCGGGTAAGGCGCCATTATCAAAGCAGACAGTGGTCATTAAAGATGGTGAGATTATCGCAGTAGAACAAGGGTTTATTGCGGCTTCAACCTACGGTAGTGATGCTCAGTTTGTCGATTTATCTGATCGCTTTGTGATGCCAGGTTTGATGGATATGCATGTTCATTTACAAATGGAATTTGGCCCGGATAATATTAGCGATACGGTAAAACTGTCTGATGCAGATATCGCAATGAAAAGTGTTCATTATGCTAAAACCACTCTGATGTCGGGCTTTACTACGGTGCGAGACTTACTCAGTGAGCCAGAGCAAATGTATGCCTTACGCGACGGGGTCGAAAAAGGCTGGATTGACGGCCCGCGTATTATCGCAGCAGCGGGTGTTTCAATTACGGGGGGGCATTTAGATGTCGATGGCATGGCGCCGGATTTGTTAGCAATGAAGTCACCAATGACGATTTGTGATGGGCCTTTTGAATGCCGAAAAATAACCCGTGAAGCGATAAAATATGGCGCTGACGCTATTAAGGTCGCCTCTACTGGTGGGGTGTTGTCTGACACAAACACGGGTACTGGTCAGCAAATGACTGATAATGAATTAAAAGAAATTGTTGCTACAGCCCATGGGTTAGGGCGTAAAGTTGCCAGTCACGCACACGCTACGGCAGGTATCAATGCCGCACTTCGAGCTGGAGTCGACAGTGTTGAGCATGGAAGCTATGCCGATAAAGAAACTATCAAGTTATTCAAAAAAACGGGGGCGTATTTAGTTCCTACCCTACTGGCTGGTGCTACAGTTGTCGATATGGCTGAAACCTCAGACTTTATGTCAGCGCCCATCAAAGCCAAAGCGATTCGTGTCGGCGCAGATATGCTTGCCAATTTTGAAAAGTCTTACAAGGCAGGTGTTAAAATTGCCTTTGGCACCGACAGTGGTGTTTCTAAGCACGGTATTAATGCTCAAGAAGCAGTATTAATGCATCAAGCTGGCATGACCACCGCAGATATTTTAAAGTCCGCAACCGTTAATGCTGCCGATTTAATCGATATGAGTGACAAACTCGGCACCATAGAAACAGGCAAATATGCAGATATTATTGCTTTAGATTCAAGCCCGTTAGACAACATTTCACAGTTACTTGATGTGGGGTTTGTGATGAAAGGTGGCAAGATTTACAAGCAGTAATAACCTCAACGGTAAACATTGCATAAAAGGCGCTACGGCGCCTTTTTTCTTGCTACAAGCTTCTAAATTATAAGGATTCAGTTACATATCTGATATTTAGTACGTAACTGGAAACTTAACAATAGAATCATTTCTTAATGGTAATTCAAGTCGAGTGACTTAGTGACTTAGTGACTTAGTGACTTAGTGACTTAGTGATTTTGTGACTTAGCCAACAAAGATTACCAAAAATGTTATTAGCCTCTAAACTAAAATAAGCGCTTAACGAGTTGTAATTAGCTTAGCTATATTCATCATTAAATAAAGGCAGGTAATAATGGCACAAGATAAGCCAAGTTTTATTGAGCTATTTGGGCACTTATATAACCCCGCTGATGGCTCAGTTTATCGAGCTGAGGGCTCTAATCATCAGCTTGAAGGCCCTAGCAATCAAGTTAGCGGCGCTGTTAATCACACTGTTGTTAATGATAGTGGTCAATACACTAATCATTCTTTAGGGGTGTCTTTTACAAAACCTGCCGGTTGGCATTTTATGTCGTTAAAGCCGTTTACAGCATCGATAACTTCACAAGAACTTTCACAAAGTCGCTTTACCCAAAATCTTATTAATGGTGAAGATCCGATTGTAGTGATGTCGCAAATCAATGCTCAATATAGCCGCACCATGGGGCCTTCCATCAGTGTTTATGCCGAACCTTTTACTTATCAAAAAGGTGAAAGCTTGCATGGGTTAGTGAAAGGGTTTGAAGCCTTATACAAAAAAGGTTTAAAGCAATACAAGATCCTCAGCATCGCTAAAGAATTCAAAATAAATCAGTGTGACTCAATCGAATATACCTCACAGTTTTTATTTAAAGCGACCTGGGCGGAAAAACTCACTCGGAATCGGTGCCTTATTTCGGTGAATGAACCAATTATATTCACTTTTAATATGATTGATGTACCTAAAGATGAATTAGTAAATCCCGCTAATGATAACCCTTCACATGATGCCCAATATATATTTGATCAATTTAAAGCCAGTATTCGCTACTTTTGATGGTTTAAAAAGCGCCTTTTTTACGATTACGTGATTCAGACTGAACTGAGTTTATCATTTTGCCAAAGGCTTTATCTTTAGCCCTTTTTTCCGCTAAGGTGGCACCATTTAACGCTTGTTCACGCATAAGTTTTTGATAACTAGCATAGCGCCGAGCAGTAATTACCCCAGACTCTATGGCTGCACGAACCGCACAACCTGGTTCATTGGCATGACTACAATCAGCAAAACGACACTGCTGGGCTAATTCAGTAATTTCACTGAAGGTTTCATTTACGCCTTGCTCGCAAGCGCCAAGTTGTAACTCGCGCATACCTGGAGTGTCGAGTATTAAACCGCCTTGTGGCAAAGTCTTTAAGGCTCTAGAGGTAGTGGTATGACGGCCTTTGCTGTCATCTTCACGTATATCACTGGTTAATTGTGCTTCAAAACCCATAAGTCCATTTACTAGCGTTGACTTCCCGACACCTGATGAACCGAGTAGGGCAATAGTGTTGCCCTGCTTACAGTATGTATCTAGTACTGATAATTGTTCTTTGTCCAATGCATTAATGGCATGCACCATCATAAATGGATCAAGGCTTTGTACTTGGGCTAGCTTATCATCTAAATCTTGACAAAAATCCGCTTTAGTTAAAATGATGATCGGTTCTACCTGAGCTTCTTTGGTTAAAGCTAAATAGCGCTCTATTCGGCTAAGATTAAAATCCTGATTCAACGAACACACAATAAACACACTATCAACATTAGCTGAAATTAGTTGTGTTTCGACTTTACTACCTGGGGCTTTACGTTGGAATAAGGACTGTCTGTCTAACAGTCTATGAAATTGATTATCACCATTGAATAATACCCAGTCACCGACACATAAACGTTCAGCAGCTTGTGAAAATGATTGATTTAGGCTGCAGTGACCATGCTCTGATAACACCACAACACCGCTGCGGTGCTGTTCAATTACCCGGCCTATGTTGAAACCAGTTAACTCATCGAGAGTGAGTTGTTGTTGAAAGAAAGGGCGCCAGCCGAGTTGGGATAAAGACGGAAGTGTATGCATAGTTTTACCTTGAAGGCCTGTTTTTTCACGAAAAAGTTCTGATACAAGTTTTGATACAAGCCTTTAGTTCAATTACTTTCGAAACAGGAAATGAAATTCTTAATTAATTTTAGCAGTTAAATTGGCTGTGATATTAAACAAAATGCTGCCAATAAGGTACTTAAGTTATCGTCGCTGCCTTTTATGGCTGCCAATTTTAATCATGGGTGCTTATATTACATAGTTGGTAACTTTTAGAAGGGATACTTTATATGAAACTTATCAGTAAAGCTTTACAGTTTCAGGGCTTGAGGTGTCAACTGAAATGCTCAATATGGCTCGTAAACGGCATCCCGAGATTCATTTTATCCAAGGCGATATCTGTGAGTGTGACTTCCTGAAAAATATCATTTTATAACGGCATGGGACAGTATTTAGCATGTACCCTTGAAAGAGCAAGAAAACCTTATTGCTAAAATAGTAGCAAGCTTAAATGTTAACGGAGTAGTTATATTTTCTTTTGATGCTACTGTTCAAAAAGGTGAGTATTCTGCCTTTATCGCTTCAATCAAAGGATTAACCATAAGTAAAATAAGCTTTGCTATGAATGCTCATCCCTGTAAATTAACCTTATAGATTGTTCGATAAATAACCGGGCATCAGGCCACAATAGGGAAGTTGATAAATGTATTCAGAGTTAGCCATTTTGGCTGTTTTTACTTTATGTTACAGCTTGGTCGCAGGGCGATTTGAACGCTCAATGATTTCTGGCCCTATGGTGTTCGTGGTGGTGGGTTTTGTGCTCGGCCCATCTGCTCTGAATTGGCTGGGTAGTGACCTTGATGGTATTGGCATTAGGGTGTTTGCAGATATTACCTTAGCCATAGTGTTATTTTGTGATGCATCAAACGCCAATTTAACTGTACTGCGTAAGCACATTAATATCCCAACCAGAATGTTACTTTATGGTTTGCCCGGGGCAATTTTATTAGGCTTTTTGGCAGGCTTTGTATTATTTCCTAATCTCGGTGTCTTTGAAATCGCAGCGTTAGCCACCATGTTAGCTGCAACCGATGCTGCTTTAGGTAAGGCGGTGGTTTCAAGTCCTATTGTGCCAGCACCATTACGTGAAGGTTTGAATATAGAAAGTGGTTTGAACGATGGTATCTGTGTACCGATCTTATTTGTTTTTCTAGCGTTAGCGGCAGGTAGTGTTGCTGAAGGAGCGGTATCAGAATTAGCAGTACACTTTTTAGTTGAAGAATTAGGCATTGGGTTGCTGGTTGGTTTAAGCGTGTCGTTTATTGGTGCTGGTTTAATAAAGGCATGTTATAAAAAAGGCTGGATAACCGAGATTTGGAGCCAAAACCTTGTGTTAAGTTTGGCGCTGTCTAGCTTTGCCATCGCCCAAGAGCTTGGTGGCAGTGGTTATATAGCAGCATTTTCTGGCGGCTTGTTGTTTGGTTATTTATGCCAAGAGCATAAACATAAATTGTTATTACCAACCGAAGGTATTGGCGAAATTATGGCGCTTCTGACATGGTTATTATTTGGTGCATTTGTCATTGGAAATGCCTTTCACGAGTTTACTTGGACTATGCTGATTTATGCCTTACTCAGCTTGACCATTGTTCGTATGTTACCGATATTTTTGTCATTGGGCCGTGCTGGTGGCAATATCCCTTCGAAAATTTTTCTAGGCTGGTTTGGACCTCGGGGCCTTGCATCGATAGTGTTTGTTATTATCATGCTGGACAAGGATTTACCCGGCGGTAATTTTATGGCCATGACGGTGATTTGCACTGTGTTTATTAGTCTTATTTTACACGGGATGACTGCTCAACCTTTCGCTAAATGGATCAGTAAAAGGGCAGATTAAGTCCTGATTTAATAGGGAAGTGAGAGATTAGCTATCTCTCCCTTAATTTTTTGTCAGCAGCAAACAAAGCTAATCCCCATTCATGTTACGCCATTCACTTTTCACTTTTCACTATTTAAGATTTTATTCTTTGGTTTCACAGCACATATTAGATTAAAAATCGTTAAGCTTGATGTTGTTATTGATTGGTATTTGCTAATCTAAGTTAATGATTTGTTATTACATAAAAAGGAATTTATATGAACAATGCTGTAGTGAAAGCGATTAAAGCCAATAAGTCGTTATTGTTATTTATCATGTTAATGTGTGTTTTTCGAAGCGCTGTTGCAGACTGGTATACCGTGCCGTCAGGCTCAATGAAACCGACTATCATTGAAGGTGATAGATTGTATGCCGATAAAATGGCTTATGATTTACGAGTACCTTTTACGCACATTTCGCTTTATAAGATTGCAGATCCTCAGCGCGGCGATATTATTATTTTCGAATCTACTGCTGCTGATAATAGACTGGTTAAACGTGTCATTGGCATACCAGGGGATGTCATTGCATTGACGGATAATGTGCTCAGCATTAATGGAAAGACATTAGCCTATCAACCAATAAGTGCAACTGATTCATCCGAGGACAAAATTGAGCAGTTATTCTCTGAAACTAGCACGGTTAACCATTTCGTTCGTACCAGTAATAGTGGCTCTAGGCTTTCAAATTTTTCTGAGGTTACCGTACCAGAAGGTCATTACCTAGCACTAGGCGATAACCGTGATCATAGTTCTGATTCTCGAGTGATTGGTTTTGTACCTAGAGATGAAATCATAGCCAAAACATCCAGTGTAGTAATGTCATTTGACTATGATAATTACTACATTCCACGTTCAGAGCGCTTTTTACATAGCTTAATTAAGGGCTAAACTTTCATAAGCAAGATCATAAGCTTTGCCTAAATCTACGGTTTTAGGTTTAGCTGACTTGTGGTCTGCTTCTCGTTTATCGGTTGCTCTTATTGTGGCTGGATGAATAAAAACGATAGCTGGGCTCAAGGTCGCCAATAAAGCACCTTCTAGTAAAAAAGTACCCGCGCCGCCAGCACCTTGTCCTGTTGTAGAGCGTCTATTAATAACTACTTTTTCAATATTATTGGCATCACAATATTGTGAAATTTGCTCTATCAGAATTTTCACTTCCGCTTGCTGAGGGTGCTTGTCTACAGCCAGTTTATTGAACTTTGGATTAATGAGTTCATGTGCTGTTCTTGTGCCCGTTAACGTCACTATCCGCATTTCATTTGCTTTAAGCATGATTCCCATTACATTCATGATATGTTCTCTTTTGTCATTTTTATTTGGTCAAATCAGCCTTTTGAAGGCGCTGACAGATAAACTTAATCGGCTATCACTTAATCGGCTATCACTTAATCGGCTATCACTTAATTTACTATCACTTAATTTACTATCACTTAATTGATTAGGGTGAAAATCATTATGATAATTATAGTGATAATAGCGCACTAACTTAACATGATACTGTTTACTTATACAGTGTTTGTGATTGGCGTTATTGAAGGCTGATATAGAGGTATATCTTGTCTTTGTAGTGGTTTTTTGTTGTGTTAGTGGATATTTTAACCATTGGCGCTTTTTTCATTAACTGAGTTCAGCAAGGGAAATTTGGGATGAACGACAAATTCATTTGTATAAAATAAGAAGGCTATAAAAATTATAATCTTATAGCCTTTTGTATATCTTAGTTAGCAGCTTGTTTAGAAAGTTATTAGCCTAAGAATAACTGCATGATTATCAAGCAGATTAATACTGGGCAAACAAACTTCACATAAACAGGCCACATACGCCAAAAGTAGCTATCTTTATCAACGCCTTGTTGCTGTGAAATTGCTGCAAGTAATGAATTCCTATGCCAAACCCAGCCTAAATATATCGCAATACCCAAGGCAATTAATGGCTGTGCTCGTTCAGTCGTTATGGTGATGATCAAACCAAATAACTCATTAAAGTTAAACACAATCACGCAAGCAACAGTGGCGATAAACGCGCCGACGACTAAACTGGCACTGTTACGTGTTAAGGACGTTTTTTCAACTAAATAGCTGGTGGGTACTTCTACAATTGACATTGCCGAGGTCAAACCGGCAATGGTCATTAATGAAAAAAACACGATTGCTAATAGATATTGGCTGATCCCACCTAAAGAATCAAAAAGCGCTGGTAATACACTAAACACTAAGGTGTCAGAATTTAGTAAACTGCCATCGTCAGCGAAAATTTGTACGCCATTGTGCTGGGCCACATACATGGCTGGAATAATCATTAACGCGGCTAGCAATGCGACGCTGGTGTCCATTAAGGTAACGTATGCGGTTAGTTTAGCTATGTTTTCTCGTTTATTAAGGTATGCACCGTATACCATCATGGCGCCAGTACCCACAGACAGTGAGAAAAAGGTTTGCCCTAATGCGCCCATTAACACCTCTGTATCTAATACCCTCGAAAAATCAGGCACAAATAATACTGACAAACCTTGCATTGCCCCTGGCTGGGTTAAAATATAGATAGCGCCAGCGACTAACATGACTAGTAACAGTGGCATCAATCGTTTTGACCAACGCTCAATTCCTTGCTGTACCCCTTGGCGGATCACCCATATCACCAGTGTGATAAACAATAGGGTAAAGACTAAATTTCTACTGATAGAAAAGTCCATTAACCAAGCAGCCACCTCAGCTTGGTTCGCCATCTGTGCCACTGGCGCTAGGGCAAAACTGACAAACCAGCCTGATAGAATGCTGTAGAAAGTACAAATAAGCGTGGCAGTGATAATTGAAACAAGTCCGATACTTTTAGCTATCTTTTTGGCTAAGGGCTTATTAGCAAGTTTAGTCATTGCATCAGCTGGATTAGTCTGTCCGTGACGACCAACCATTAATTCAGCCATTAACATAGGAAAGCCCAGCAGTAAAATTAACACGGCATAGACAAGTAAAAATGCACCGCCGCCATGGGTTGCAGCTTGTGTAGGGAATCCCCAGATGTTACCAACACCAACAGCAGAACCTGCTGCGGCCATAATAAAACCAATACGAGAACTAAATTGGCCAGATGATTTTACGCTCATGTGTTTAACTCTATAGACGCTAATAATTGAAGAGCGCGCATAGTAATGTCTTGAACCTTTTAAGCAATAAAAAATATTGCTAACTAAATCTTTTTGGTGACTTTTAATGTGGCTTAGTTGTTAATATGTGGTTTTTTATTGCGATTTAATTGTTTTTGGTGATATTTAATTGTTTTACAGTGAGCAGATTTTCTCATCAGCGCAATTAAATATTAGTCGAGTTAATTTTCAAGAAAGTGATCTGCCGCAGGCGATGATGTTTTAATGTGCAATGATGTTCGGGCTATCACAGCTGAAGAGAAACAAATAAAAGCCTTTCAAGAACAGTGAAGGCATTGAGTCACATATTAGTGAGTGTTTATTCCTAGGGCTAGGGCTAGGGTAAGGGGATAGCTGTGCTACTTTTTACTTTTTTTAAGACAAAACTAGAATTAATACCAGCAATATGCGCATTGGTGGTTAACTTATCTAATAAAAACACCTTATATTGCTGCATATCAGTGACTAACACCTTTAAATAGTAATCAGCTTCACTGCCAGTAATTAAGCTGCATTCTTGCACTTCATCATATAAGGCAATATCTGCTTCAAATGCCTCTAAAATGGCAGTGCTGTGTTTTTCTAGTCTCACTTGAATATACACGGTTAATGCTAGCTTAAAATGATCTGCATTTAATAGGGTGGCATAACCACTAATGTAACCAGCATCTTCTAATGCTTTGACTCGCCTTGAGCAGGGAGAAGGTGACAAGCCTACTTGTTCAGCTAAGTCTTGATTTGATAACTTACCCGATGCTTGCAGTAATTTTAAAATGTGCAAATCGGTCTTATCAAGTGTCAGTTCTGCCATCGGTGTTCCTCAAAATGTTGTCTCACTCATGTCATTAATTAAGTGACATCAATAGATCTTATTATAATAACTGCTGTTGATTAAAACCGATCTTATACCAAAGATGACATTTTATCGAAGCCGTTATTAATTAACGGTTACGGGCTGTGGTTCTGATGCGGCTTGCTTTCCCCACTGATGATATTCTTGCTCAAACAACTCTTGTTTAAGGTTATCGATTAACTGCATGGCGTCTTGTTCTGTTAGTCCAAAATTGCGCAATAAATCCAGTCCACGTAATAAAGTACTTTCAATATAAACAGATCCTGCATATTTCACCCCATGCTTATTTAAGTAGAATTCTTCCGCTCTTGAGTTTGTGCGAGCATAGATATCTAACTGTTTATAATGAGACAGCATTAACGCAAGTCGTTTTAGTCTTTCTGAACCAGTTGCTGAAATAAAAGCGGCTTTTGCAACCTTTAACTGTGCCTTTTGCTGAATACCACTATTGAGGATGTCGCCGAAATGAGCATTTAGCCCTAATGCTTTACCTCTTTTAACGCATTCATAGTCAATATCGTAAGCAGCGTAGGAGATATGAGCTCTATCAGCCAGTAGAGCGATTAAACGGCCAACTTCATCTAAACCGATAATTACCAGTTGATTGTCAGCTGCGTGAGGATCATGACTGTCATTATAACGGTCAGTGATAAACTGTAAACTGAGCCAATTACCTAATTTATTCATAAAAGGTGTAATAATCATACTGATACTAATGATAATAAAGCCGACAGCTGCGTTATGACTGTCTAGCACGCCAGCGACAGTACCAATGCCTAATAATACGAAGGCAAATTCACCCACTTGGCTAAGGGTAAAACCCGTCTTGATGCTCACGGTTAAGCTTTTACCATCTATTAACGCTAATGTAATAAATACCAAGGTCTTAATCAGCACTGCAGCAGCTAACCAGATTAAAATTGTGCCAAAATCGCTTAAAAGTACTTCGGGGTTGATGGACATGCCCACTGACAGGAAAAATAACCCCATCAGTGCTTGTTTAAGTGGTGTTACCACTTCTTCTAACATTAACTTGAAATCAGAAGTTGATAGCAACATACCTAATATAAAAGCGCCTAAAGTTTGTGAAACCCCAGCGACACTAGACAGCCATAGAGTGGTAAAAATCACCACAAACAAACTTAACGCAAAGGCTGATTTGTTTTGACTGGTAATACTCATTTTTAGGCAAAATGGTAAAATATAACGGGCTAGAATGAACACACAAACCATCAAGCCAATTATTAACATGCTGGTATATAAACCAGAATTCGCATTGGTATTTTGTTGATGCGCTAAAATCGGAATTAGCGCCATTATCGGCACGACACTGATATCTTGAGCCATGAGATTCGAAAATATGTTTGTGCCGTGTGGGGTGTTGAGCTGTTTTTTCTCTTGCAGTAATGTCATCACCACAGCGGTAGAAGACTGTGAAAAAATGGCACCAATTACAAAACCCACTTCCCAAGCCAAACCCATAACAGTACCCAGCAGAGAAAATAACGCCGAGGTTAACAATACCTGACCAAAACCTTGAACAATAATGGTCTTTCTCATACTCCATAATTGTTGTGGCTTCATATCTAAGCCTAAAGTAAATAAAAACAAAACCACACCAAAATCGGCAATATTTTGTAAGGTTTCAATATTGGTTGTGGCAATAGGACCAGGTGTGTGTGGTCCTAAAATTATTCCTGCGACAATAAAACCTACAATGGTACCTACGCCTAATCGGGCAAAAATAACAATGCTTATAGTAATGATACTTAACGCAATAATTGCGGGGAGTAAGTAATTATTGATATCCATGAATGTTCCATGATGTTTGAAGATCTGCGAATATTTAAACGGTTTTGTTCACTGCTTACTTTGGGACATACACAAAGGTGCGTAAAACAATAGTGGTTAAATTGTTATTTGTTTATATTTTAACAAGTTAAACTTCGCTTGATAAATCTTCATTGATGGATTAAACCCTACATAGGAATTCAAATAACCTATAAACTTTTAGGTGAGTTTAGGGTGATTTTTTATTCTTCCGCAATGAATTTGTATTCTGATATGTGTTTTTAAATAAATCCTTATTTTATTTCAATAATGTGTTTAGTTTTTGTTGACTAAAGCGCAATTCAACATTATTTTCTTTTCTTTATTAATCTTTCTTTTTTCAAGGAAAAACCGTGATGACAGAGCCATCTGCGATCAGTTTGATCCCGCCTTTGGTTGTTATAATTTTAGCGATTTTATTAAGAAGACCTATACTCGCCTTAGTGATAGGCGCAGTTGTGGGATTATTGATGCTAGATCCTGCTGAAGCATTGAATAATTTTTCAGAAATCTCACTGAGTGTAATGGCTGACGAAACTATAGGTTGGCTGATATTAGTGTGTGGTACCTTCGGCGCTTTGATTGCATTATTAGTCAGGACCGGCGGCGCGTTTGCCTTTGGTAAAAAAGCCTTACGAGTAGCGAAAGGACCCAAATCGTCATTAATGATGACCTTTGTATTAGGTGTGGCCATCTTTATCGATGATTATCTTAACGCGCTCACCGTGGGTGAGACCATGAAGCGCGTAACCGATAAATATAAAATCTCCCGTGAAATGCTCGCTTATGTGGTTGACTCAACTGCGGCGCCTATTTGTGTGCTGGTGCCGTTATCAACTTGGGCTGTATTTTTCGGCGGTTTGTTAGTAGACAACGGCATTGCCGAATCGGGGCAGGGCATTGCGGTATATATGCAGGCGATTCCTTATATGCTCTATGCTTGGGTGGCAGTGATCATGGTGCCATTGGTTATTTTAGGGGTTATCCCACTTATTGGACCGATGAAAAAAGCAGAATTTAAAGCCAAGCAAGGTATTGGTATTCCTGTGGATGAGTCTGCAGAAACCCATACCAGCGATGACTATGGCGTTAAGGCGATTGAAGACAATTTCAGCGCCGCAGATGAACAAGGCAAGTTACATAACTTTTTAGTGCCCATCATCTTACTGGTCGGTTTTACCGTGTACTTTGATATAGATGTCTGGCTAGGTTTATTAGCGACAATGCTGATCACTATTCCCTATTATGCGGTGCAAAAATTAATGCCGTTCTCCGATATGATGGAACAAATGATTGATGGCTTTAAAAGTATGTTACCTGCCATTGGTACTGTAATTGCTGCATTTATATTTAAAGATGTTTGCGATAAATTATTGCTGCCACAATTTGTAATTGAAAGCTTAAGCCCCTATATGACTGCGCAAATGTTACCAGCAGTGGTATTTGTCGCAATGGCGGTTTTAGCGTTTGCTACGGGTTCAAGCTGGGGCATCTTTGCTGTCTCCATCCCCATTATGATGCCGTTAGCCCAAGCTGTTGGCGCGGATATGCCACTCGTAATAGGCGCGCTGCTTTCTGCGTCATCTTTTGGCAGTCAGGCGTGTTTTTATAGTGACTCCACCGTACTCGCTGCCCAAGGTGCAGGCTGTAATTTAGTTAGCCATGCGGTAACGCAATTACCTTATACGCTTATTGCCGCTGGCATTACCTTTATTGGGTTTATTTTTATTGCTTAGAATATAAGTTCATAAGTCGAGGTTATCGCATTAAACCCGTGTTGATACTGAATGATTGTCAGTATCAACACGGTTTTTTTATGGGATATTAATTATTACTAAATCAACCGTGGAGTCGGTGACAAATGGTGCTAGCTAATCAACAAGCGTTAACTAAGCAAACGGATTTTGAAGCTTTCACTGGTTGCAAGTTGGCCCTGATTTTTGAAGGTAAATTAGTGGTGTATTTACGGGATGATAAAGCCAGCATTCCTTTTCCAAATCAATGGGACTTTCCCGGTGGTGGCCGCGAAGGCAAGGAGTCGGCCCAGGAGTGTGTGCTTAGAGAGCTACATGAAGAATTTGATATTGCGCTGCCAATAGAGCGTTTGATATACAAACAGCGGGGGATTAACCAAACTGAAAATGGCCATTCCTACTTTTTTGTCGCTTATATTACTCAAACTGAACTAGATGCGATTAATTTTGGCTCAGAAGGCCAATATTGGCAATTGATGACCATAGCTGATTATTTGGCTCATCCAGCTGCAATAGCGCCATTAAAACAAAGGTTACAGCAGTTTTTAGCAACGAATTAACGCGTTTATTGAGTCACTCATTAATACAGAGTTCCCAAAAAGTTAAACCTGCATATTAAGGATGCTCATGTACCTACCTAAAAAATCACAAATGCATTCTCACGAGGCTTTAGACTTTATCCAAGAGTTTGGCTTTGCTCTGCTTAGCTCGAGCGATTTACAAGCCTCTCATTTGCCATTAATCCTTAAAACTGATGCTGACGGTAATCACACGTTATATGGCCATATGGCAAAAGCCAATAATCATTGGAAAACATTGGATTTACAAACTGTGCTGGCGGTATTTTCTGGGCCTCATGGGTATATTTCACCTACTTGGTATGACGGTTTTCCTGCCGTACCCACGTGGAATTATGCAGCGGTGCATGTAACAGGGATTTTCGAGCTAACCGATAGCAATGAAACCATTTTGCATTTAACTGACACCATCGCTAAATATGAGCCTGAGTTATTACAACATGGTGGTTTTATTCCGAATGACTACCGCGATAAATTGGCTAAAGCCATTGTGGGTTTTAAGATTTAATTGCTTGCATAGAAGGGAAACTCAAGTTAGGCCAGCATCGCTCAGAGGCTGATCAACTTGGGTTATTAGCGGGTTTGGCCAAATCGACAAACTTAGATGCTCAGCAGTTATATCAATATACTAAGCAAGTGTTGGGGTAAACATAAGCTTGGGCAGCGATGTGTGTTACTTAAACTGAATAAATCTTAGTTAAGGGGCGTTAATGCAGCAGTTAGGCAACAAGGGTTATGTTATTTCAACGGATCAAAATAAATTAGATATCAGTGTTATTCACGGTTTTATCTCACAAAGCTATTGGGCCAAAGGGGTGCCGATAACAGTATTAGCTAAGGCCATTGAGCATTCTTTGTGCTTTGGGGTATTTACTGACCAAGGCGAGCAAGTTGGTTTTGCCCGCCTTATCACAGATAGAGCCACATTCGCCTATCTAGCTGATGTGTTTATTACTGATCAACATCGAGGAAATGGTTTAAGTAAGTTACTCATCGAAAAGGTGATAAGTCACCCAGATATACAGGGATTAAGGAGAATGATGCTGGCTACAAGGGATGCTCATGGCCTTTACGCTCAATATGGTTTTCTGCCGGTAGATAATCCGGAAATCTTAATGCAAATTTGGCGGCCAAACATTTATCAGCAAGCACAAAATGATACTTAATTGTGGCTTGTTGACAGTGTTTGAGCGCGCTTTAAATAACCACTTAATGGCAACCAAATTAACCCGCACAATAACCCACTTACGACGCCAATTAAGTGAGACTCTGTGGCGACTCTGGCATTGATCAGCTCACTGACGCTGTCACTGGCGCCAAAATAGGTTTCATAACCAGCTTTGATGATGACCCCTAACAATAACAAATAGCCTGATTTAAAGCCTTTTCGGATATCAAGTAGCGCGCCAAAAGTGAAAAGTCCGTGTAATAGCCCGCTTAGCCCCACATAACCCTTTAGTTCTGGGTAAAACCAATATAAGCCGAGCCCTTCAAGCATTGCCAAACTCAAAAATAAGCCTGCGAGTTTAACGCTATGCTGTTTGTAGTGGGTCTCATGCAAAAACAAAATCACCCAACAACCGGCTAGGTTCATTAGTAAATGCCACAAGTTAGTATGCAGAATATTACCACTAAGCAGTCGCCACCATTCACCTTGGGTAATTGAGTCATAGCGATAAGCCAGTAAACTGTCGATATCTATTTGTGCAAGAGGCAGTAAATTTAAGGCAAATAATGCTGCGCAAATGACGCTCACTATAGTTGCAAAAACATATACGCCAATTTGAGTTTGCTTATTTGCCATGTCAGTAACCCTATTTTAAGCTTTAGCCATTTTTTGATTAAGCTCAGCCATTACAGTGTCAGCGTTAGCTAAATAATCATCTAAACCACGTTGGCGAAGGGTGCAGGCTGGGCAATCGCCACAACCACAGCCCTTTATGCCGTTGTAACAGGTAAGGGTTTCATTTCTGACTAAGGTTAATGCTTGGTATTTATCTGCTAGTGCCCATGTTTCAGCTTTGTTTAGCCACATTAACGGGGTGACAATTTGTAATGGTTTATCCATACCTAACGCCAATGATTGCTGCATAGACTTGATAAATTCATCACGACAATCAGGATAGCCAGAAAAGTCTGTTTCACACACGCCAGTGATAATGGCATCGCACCCTAACTGATAAGCATAAATGCCCGCTAAGGTTAAAAAGAGAATATTGCGCCCAGGGACGAAGGTATTAGGCAGTCCATTATTCATGATCTCATGGGATACCGGAATTGAATCTCGAGTAAGCGCAGACACCGCAAGCTCATTGAGTAAACCCACATCCATGACTTTATGGCTGGCAATGTTTAATTCTTTAGCAAGTGATTGAGCAATTTCAATTTCTTCACGGTGACGCTGGCCATAATCAAAGGTGATGGCATGCACTTCGTCATATTGAGACATTGCTTGAATGAGGCAGGTTGTAGAGTCCTGACCTCCGCTAAATACGACAATTGCTTTAGACATTTTTTTCACCATATAAAATTTAAATATATCAACATGTTCCCAGAGCAGACTCATTGAAACAGTTAGTTAATTGAAGCCGTTGATTACGGGCTAAATTATAACGACATTAAGGATAACTTTCATGGTTATTTAACTTTTGATTAGTAGAATTTTAGTGAGATTTTTATAGCAGTGACCTTTTTGTAAAAGCGGCTATTAATAGGCTGATTAATAATCAGCTTTCATCAGACATATGTAATTAGTTGGCAGGTAATCTAATAAGCAGTCATTATCATGGCCGTTAATGGTTGCAGCTACAGTGAAAATACACTATAAATGCGCCCTTACTGAGAATAAGGCAGCTAAATGAAATATCCAGTTAATGAAGTTTTTGAAACCATCCAAGGTGAGGGCACCTTTACCGGCGTTCCAGCAATTTTTGTTCGTTTGCAAGGTTGTCCTGTTGGTTGTGCTTGGTGTGATACCAAACAGACCTGGGATGTATTAGAAGCAAACAAGGTTTCTCAACAACAAGTTATTGCAGTGGATGGCACCATTGGTCGCTGGGCAAATCATGATGCGCATTCATTATTAACTGCATTTACTGAAAAAGGTTTTACTGCAAAACATATTGTCATTACTGGTGGCGAGCCATGTTTATATGACCTAAGTAAGTTAACCAGTCATTTGATTGAAGCTGGCAACAGCGTGCAGATTGAAACCAGTGGTACTTTCGAGGTTCATTGTCATGAGCAAGTCTGGGTTACCGTGTCACCAAAAGTAAATATGAAAGGCGGCTATAAAGTCTTAAAGGCGGCGCTAGAGCGCGCTAATGAAATTAAGCATCCCATCGCCACCCAAAACCATATTGATGAACTTGATGAGTTATTAGCGGATATTGATGTATCTAATAAAACCATTTGTTTACAGCCTATTAGTCAAAAACCTCGGGCAACTGAACTTGCCATGAAAACCTGTATAAGCCGTAATTGGCGCTTATCAATTCAGACCCATAAATATTTAGATATCGATTAACTAACATATTGAAAAATAATCCCGTCTAATGTCAATTGGGCGGGGTTATTTTTTATAACTGATTTTATGGCTAAATTTTTATAACTTCCCCAAACAACCACTGCTGTTAAAATGTTGCAACTCTAGGTCAAATTCTTCAGTACAACCGATATTGTTATTAATCCATTCATTATTATAATAGGTATCTAAATAGCGCTCACCAGAATCACACAGCAAGGTCACTAACGAGCCTGTTTCGCCTTTTTGTTTCATCTGACAGGCTAACTGCAACACGCCATATAAATTAGTCCCCGTTGATGGCCCTACCTTACGGCCAATATGCTGTGCTAACCAGTTCATGGTCGCAATAGATGCTGCATCAGGGATTTTTTTCATTTCATCCACTACACCTGCGATAAAAGACGGTTCAACCCTTGGGCGACCGATGCCTTCAATATTACTGCCTTTATCGCTGGTAATACTTGCATCACCATTTATATAGTAGTCATAGAATACCGAATTTTCAGGGTCTACCACGCACAGCTTAGTATCAAGTTGTTGGTAATTAAGGTAGCGGCCAATGGTTGCTGAGGTACCGCCAGTGCCTGGGCTCATCACAATCCATGCTGGAATTGGATGTGGCTCTTTTTGCATCTGATTAAAGATAGAGTCAGCAATATTGTTATTGCCGCGCCAATCGGTGGCGCGCTCAGCATAGGTAAATTGATCCATATAATGGCCATTGAGTTGCGCTGCTAGGCGCTGAGATTCTGCATATATTTGGTCAGTTTTGTCGACGAAATGACAACTACCACCATAAAACTCAATTTGTTGGATTTTCTTTTTCGCGGTTGTGGCTGGCATTACCGCAATGAACGGTAGGCCAAGTAACCGAGAAAAGTATGCTTCAGATACTGCAGTACTGCCAGATGATGATTCTATGATGGTGGTATTTTCATTAACCCATCCATTTGAAATCGCATACAGAAACAAAGAGCGGGCTAAACGGTGTTTTAAACTGCCAGTTGGATGGGTGCTTTCATCTTTAAGATAAATGTCGATGCCAGTTAATTGTGGAAGTTCTAACTTAATTAAATGTGTATCGGCGCTGCGTTGAAAATCAGCTTCTATTTTAGCTATGGCTTGATTAACCCATTGTTTAGACATCTGACATCCTAAGTTTGCTGTAATCGGATTATCTTAAAGATAAATAACAAGATCAGGAAGTTAAATTCTAATGTTTTATGAACAAGGTTACATTTTGACGCTGGACAGCAAATTAATAATCGATATCAATAAATGACTAGGATAAGGCTGTGAAGTTGAAACTAAGCAAATCTTGATGATAAAACTGAAGTGAAACTACTGAGAATTGAAATTGAGCTAATTTGAATGAGCTAACTTGATGAACTGAAATGACTAAAAGAAATGGTGGAGGGAGAAGGATTCGAACCTTCGAAGGCTGAGCCGTCAGATTTACAGTCTGATCCCTTTGGCCACTCGGGAACCCCTCCACATATTTTTTCTTTTTTACGTCAATCTAACTGGGTATAACTTTACATTTATATCTTTAAATATTAGCAATCAATTTTAACTATGTTGACCACATAAATAAAATCAATTTTAAATATTTTTGCTAATGAATGGTGGAGGGAGAAGGATTCGAACCTTCGAAGGCTGAGCCGTCAGATTTACAGTCTGATCCCTTTGGCCACTCGGGAACCCCTCCACATATTTTCATTAACACTGTTACTTTTTACTCGTGTTACCTCTAATTTATGTTGGCCACATAAAATAGATTTTTAATGAAGCATAAACCGATAAATGGTGGAGGGAGAAGGA
>NZ_JBFRKG010000052.1:0-46033 GCF_041469325.1 Shewanella sp. 10N.286.51.B8 | reverse complement strand
TTAAGTTGTAATATCGTCACTGGAATTATGCTAGGGTTTGTCACCTTAGTCATTGGCCGAATATGCAGCGGTGAGTGGCGTAAACTTCGAGTGGGCGTTATCGCCATAACCCTTGGTTTAGTTGTTTTCTACATGGGTGGTTGGGCAATTTAATACCCTTGCTTACGATAGCAAGGCCAACTATTGACGTTGGCCTTTTTTTCTTTTTGTTAATGTTCAGCCATAAAAAAGCCTATCCACGCAAGGTGGCGGGCAATTCAATAGCCCCCTCTATCACTTCTGCGCATAACATCACTGTATCACCATTAACCACGACGAAAAGTCGACGACGAATGTGAAAAATACCAAGTGTAAACCAAAGTAAAGTTAGTTGATAAAGTCAATTAACTTAGGGTAAATTGCGCTGATTGCAGCAATCTATTTTCATGTCAGTCAATGAATATGAATCGCTAATTGGGATAATAAAATGTCATCGATGATGGTTAATGGAAACTTGATAAATGAAAACTTGGAAAGACGATTTAGGTAAAACACTCTACGTCATGGATGCACTACTGTTAATTGGATTTATATTAGTTTGCGCCCCTAAAGCCACAGGGGTTTTATTGCACGAATGGTTAAGCTTATTGTTTATAGTCCCTTTGGTTATTCACCTATTACTGCACTGGGACTGGTTAAAGTCACTGCCTAAAAAGTTTGTCAGCCAATTATCTGGTGAAGCCCGTTTTAATGCTGTGTGGGATTTTATTTTCTACCTAGCAATGCTGATGGTTATTTTAAGTGGCTTTTTGGTGTCAGAAGTGATGCTACCTCAGCTAGGGATTCATTTTGACATCCTTCCGGTATGGTCAAAAATACATCACGACCTAGGCAATCTATTGATGCCTATGCTAGGGATCCACTTAGCAATGCACTGGAAATGGATTAAGGGTATGAGTAAAAAGTTTTTCAAAAAACAAACAGCAAAAAAGGCCTAAATTATGAAATACCTTAGCCACAAATGGATAAGCCGTAGTTTTATTATTCTGTCAATTTCACTGCTATTCACCGCTTTATTGTGGACAGTATCCCTGAGTGAGTGGGCGACAACTATCAATATGGTTATTAGTGAACCCCACTCAGAACCGAATATTTCACCATTACTTATCGGTGTTATTTCACTTGTCAAAGTCACCTTGTTAACACTGATACCGGCTGTGTTGTGTTTTGGAATTATGACTTTTGTCAGTTCAATATCGCGCTTTTTAAAGTTTCGTTCCCACAACATGAAGCTAAAATCCTAAGGATTAATACCTTGCGCTGGTAATTAATTGCCACAGCCGAACTGTAACATCCTCAATCCACAACTTACTTAAGCCATAGCAAAAGTAAGTTGTGTTGCTTTTCTCTTTATCGAATCGACCATTCAACTGCACCAGCCCTTATAACTTCCTGCGTCTTTGTTTACCAGAGTACCAATAGCTGATCTTGTCATTTATAACCCGAAAAACTAAAAGCTCCCCCATAGCAACCAAAAACGATTTAAGTTATTGTAGTACAAATAGGTATAACTCGATGATAGTCCCTGTAAACGTTAGTAGTGCAGTGTGAGCTAAGCGCCTGTCAATAAGCTTATTGAAGCGATTATTCAAGATTGAAATATGGTTATTTAGCCTATTATTCAACGTTAACGCCTTCTATAACTTGATTAAATTTACAACTTATTCTGTTTTTAACTGATTTAACTTAACCGCATTTAAGGTCTAGCCGTGCCCTCTCAGTCCTATGTAAAAAAGAACCTTTCCCTTGCTTGGCCATTAGCATTAAATGGACTGCTGATGCAGTCCATGTTGATGATAGATACCTTATTAGTATCGCCTTTAGGCGAAATCCCCTTAGCGGCTATGGGCATAGCCACTGCTATTGTTGCTGCTATTTTGGGTATTCAAATGGCATTGGCCAATGGTACCCAATTGGTGTTGAGTCGCGCCGTTGGCTCTGGCAATAATCAAACACTATCAAAAGCATTCTGGTCTGGGATGATGATTAACTGCTCGGTGGGCTTGCTTTTTTGGATATTGCTAACCCTGTTTGATCGCCCTTTAATTGGCCTGCTGACAGACAATGTGTTGTTACAACAAGAAATTGCCAGTTACTTAGTGATTTCAAAATACATCATACTTTACACTGCACTAACCCAGGTGATGATTGCCCTGTTTAATGGCTTGGGTCGCACTAAAATTCCCTTTAAAGGGTATCTCATTGAGTTGCCCATTAACGCCGTCTTGTCCTATTTACTTATTCATGGTTATCAGTTTAGCGATACGATCGCAATTGAAGCTATGGGCGTTCAAGGCGCCGCACTAGGTAGCATTATTGCCATAAGCGTGCGGCTTATGTATCTGGGATCATATATGAAATTCAGCCCTGTAATCGAAATCACGCTGCCAGATAAAAACACCTCAATGAGCCGCAATATTCGGCTGCATTTTATTGAGATATTCCCGATTGCAGCCAACGTCACTATGCTGATGATAGGGGTGACTGTGTATCAGTTGCTGTACTCACAGCTCGACATTAATGCCTATGTCGCCATCACCTTGGTGATGCCTTGGATTAAAGCGGGAACCCAATTTATTGCGGCTTGGTCGCACTCATCAGCCATTACCATTAGCCAAGCGATTGGTTCTAATAAGATGGATGATTTGAGTAAAAACGTTGATACCAGTATCGATATTGCGGTGGTTATTTCAGTGATTTGCGCAATGCTGTTTGGTCTTATGAGCATTTTTATTGCCGATATTTACCCACATTTAGATGCAGCAACCTATCAAGCGTTAGCTGTCATTGCGCCGCTATATATCTTTTTGCCCATCGTGCGTGGTTACAACACGGTTCATGGCAATATATTACGAGCAGTGGGTAAAACTACCGCTGTATTCAAAATTAACTTTACTGGCCAATGGGTGATTTCAATCCCCTTATGTGCACTGATCATTTTAGTCTTTGATGGGTCAATTTTTTGGGCCTTTGCTATTCAGCCATTTGAAGAAGTCGTTAAAGCCCTGCCGTTTAGGCAACTCGCCAGAAAGTCGCTAAAAGAGTTCGATCATAAAAAAGCCCAAGCATTGATGTATGACTAAAACCTTTGTCTACAAAGTGCTGCTATTGTCAGTGACAAGTAGAGAATTGATACACTCAACAGGTTTAGATTTTTTCAGGCGCTATTGAGCTAGGCAGATTTATTGCCTTTACCAGCTAATCCACCATTTTATGATCTCGGCCAAATTACCAAATGCTAATACTTGCTAGTATCGCGGCAAATTTCACTGAGTAATAAATATGCAATTAGATTTAAATGGTATGACGCCAAAACAGTTTCTTGAACAGTATTGGCAAAAGAAACCACTAGTGATCCGACAAGGCTTTAAACACTTTGAAGACCTACTTTCACCAGAAGAAATGGCAGGGCTTGCTTGCGAAGACGTGGTTGAATCTCGCCGCGTGTTTAAAGCAAACGATGAATGGCAAGCTGAGTTTGGCCCATTTGAATCCTATGAAGAGCTCGGTGAAACTGACTGGACCTTAATTGTCCAAGCCCTTAATAACTGGGTGCCAGAAGCTGAAGAACTGCTCAAATGTTTTGATTTTATCCCTCGCTGGCGCTTAGATGACGTCATGGTCAGTTATGCGACACCGGGTGGCGGAGTTGGTCCTCATATCGATCTCTATGACGTATTTATCTGCCAAGGTTCTGGCCGACGTCGTTGGAGAGTTGGCGATCTTGGGCCGCACAAAGAGTTTGCAGCTCATCCGGCATTACTGCACACCGAAGCATTCGACCCGATCATTGATGTTGAATTACTCCCTGGCGATATCTTGTATCTGCCACCAGGCTACCCTCATGATGGGGTAACCCTTGAGCCATCAATGAGCTTTTCTGTGGGTTACCGCACTGCATCGGCAAAAGATATGATCAGTTCAATGGCCGATCACATTATCGACAAAGATTTGTGCAATGAGCAAATTGCCGATCCTGACCGCGCCTTAAGCGAACACTCAGGTATTGTGAACAGCAGCGATCTTGAGCGAATTAAACAGCAACTTTTTGCCACCCTTGATGACAAGCTAGTCAGTGAATTTAGCGGTCGCTACCTGACTCAGTCTAAGTGCGAACTTGATTTACCCGAAGAGAGTTTAGGGTTTCAAAGTTTAGATGTGACTGAGCAGCTTAAGCTGCAACCTTTAGTAAAGCTTGGCGGCCTGCGCACGCTGTACTTTGAAACCAGCGTTGCTGATGGCGTGCTGTATATCAATGGCGAGCAACTGCAATTATCAGCAGATAAAGAAGCCTTAATCGCACTGCTATGTGATACCCAAGAGCTTAGTGCACAAGACCTAAGTCCATGGTTAAACGATAACGATGTGCTTGAGCAATTAACCGCTTGGGTCAATGCTGGTTACTGGTATTTTGACGACATCGACTAAATCAGATTGGCTCAGATAAGCTGCAGTTGATGACATTAAGTTAGTGATCAACTGAAGAAACAGTCTTTATCATGCAATCAACAAAAATGGTTCAGCGACATCAGTCACTGAACCATTTTTTTACTGTTAGATTTGCAATAATTTAATGCCTAGCCAAATTCAGTAACATGCTAATCGGTATTTAAGTTAATGGCGGTGGCGTTTTTACCGTACGTAATGACACGGATGTATGAAACTTGCGAATGTTAAAATCACAACGCAATGTGCTATCAATAAATTTTCATAGGCTTGTATGTCCGTAACGCAGACAATAAGCATGAAATCGTAACTGCCCGAGATTTGATAGCACTGAGTGACTTCAGGCGCTTTCATGACAATTTGTCGAAATAATCGATAGATATCATCCCGGTCGCGATCCATTTCAATCGACACAATCAAAGTCAACTTATTGCCTGATAACTCAGGGTTAATCAAACAAACATCACCAATAATGATCCCAGCCTCTCGTAAGCGTTTTATCCGCTTCAAACACGCAGGCGGCGACAGCCCCACTTCTGCAGCGAGATCGATATTCTGAATTTTATTATTCGATTGTAACTGCATCAAAATGCGCCGTTCGATCCTGCTGGCTCATGGCTTACCCATAGAAGCGAGCATTGCAAAAAAGCCGGGGGTTCCCTATGGGCAACATTAGTGATCCGTATCGGTGGAAGTTTTGCCCTTGCTTGGCTATAACACCAGTTTTATCGCTATAGCGAATAGGGCCAAGAGGCTGCGGTCATTGTATGGCAACAGGAAGGTAAACAAGGTATTGGCTATCTAGCATGGTTTGTGGAGCAGCTAGAAAATCTAGCGATGACTTTTGTGGTTATCGCAGCACTCATGTTTGTGCTTAAAATATTAAAACTAACAGGTTTTGAACGCCTATTAACCATGCTTCTGAAGCCATTATTCAAATTAATCGGCATCGGCTATTTACCTCAACAATACCTGTTCATTCAATATCCTAACGCAGATAAAATCGGTAAGTTCTGTCAATTTTTTGTTAAAGATGTCCCCGTTACAGTACGAGGTTTAATCGAAGGCCATGAAGCCTCTGTGATTGCTTTTCAAGCAACCATAAAACAAACCCTCAGCACACCTGTAAAAATGTTAGTGCTGAACTTTCCTGACATTATGGTCATTCATAACCTACGTTCTGCGAAAAGAGTATTAACTGAGTTACCTTGCAAGGTTACATTTAAAGACCAACAACTTGAGGCCACCATGACTGATGTGAGGCTGTCAGACTGTCATATCAACATTATCAACGGCGGCTTAGATACATTAGCAGCATCCTCAACAATTACCGTCACAATAAATGATGACGATAATGAAGACAAAGAGGCTTGTTTAAGTGTGACTTGTAAAATTTGTAACCTAAAACCCTTTGTCAGAGGTGTTGAGTTTGGTGGGGAATTTGAAGCAGACCAAGCTTCAATCATTGAATCGATTATTCACATGGCCTTATTGTCAGAAAGATAGCTTTATAAAGGCTGACTTAACATAAATGCGCCCGCACAAAGAAAACATCTCAAGAACAACCAAGAAACAACATTGCTACATGCGCGCAAACTTCGAGCAAACAAACCATTAGTCACATTAAAACAACTATTAACCTCACAGAACAACACAATAATCACTCATAATAACAACCTTCAGGCCGATATAGCTAACAATTACAATTAGGGACAACCTAAGCCACAACACGCTGTCAGTTTGCCAGGGTGTAGGAGTCAATATTCATGAGCTTTCTATCAACATTATCCATTCGCAATAAATTAATCACTGCCATGTTAATTGCGGTAATAGCATCAACCAGCATCGTGGCCTACGTCGGACAAAGCAGTGCTAAAAATGTCCTATCAACAAGGTTAGAGCAATCTGATATGCCAAACCTGGTGCAGCGTATTCGTAATGCTATTGATGGTGAAATCAACCAAATGAAGATAATGACCGAATCAATTGCGTCAAATAGCATGATAAAAATGTGGATCGATCAAGGACAAAGTGCTGAGGGTGAGCAATACCTCATCCAGTTTTTAGCACAAACTGCACGTGATAATGGCTTCAGTAAAGTCTCATTTACTGACAACAACAACCATAAACACTGGAATCAAGATGGTTTTTTACGCGAGCTAAAGCCAGATCATGATACTTGGTTTTTTAACTTCCGAGACAGTAATAAAACCGAATCAACTAGCATCTATAAAGACAGCAAGGGTTTCACTGATATCTATATCAACGCCCAACAACCTAATGGTTTTGGGGTTGCTGGAGTGTCTGAATCATTTGATGAAATGGTTGATTACCTCAACAGCTTCAAAATAGAACAATCTGGTTTTGTGTATCTCGTCGATGGTAACGGCGTCATCAAGGTGCACCCCAGCATCGATTACAAGGCTAAACAAACCATTAGTGACTTATATCCGTCAGTTAATACCCATAAGCTGATAAATAAAAGTGACTATGCCTCCGTTATGGTGGATCAACAATTGATCGCATCGAGTTACATTGCCAGTTTAGACTGGTACATTGTTGCACAAGTCCCTTTAGAAGAGCTTTATGCTGGCTTAGATACGTCGCGCAATAACATTATCATCACCTTTGTCGTGATAGCCGCATTATTTACACTGATCAGTGTTTATTTAGGGAACAGCTTAGTGCGCCCGATAAATCAGCTGGCCGATACATTTAAAGAGTTGGGTGAAGGCGAAGGCGACTTAACCCAACGACTTAATGAAAATGGCAACGAAGAAATGCGCCGACTAGCACAAGGCTTCAATGCTTTCATTAGTAAATTAAACAATGTTATTCAAGAGCTTGCTACCACTACTTTTGATGTTAATAGTGCATCTCAACAAGTCTATACAGATGCGCAGCACTCTAAAAAGCTCACTGATGTTCAGCGTGATGGCGCTCATCAAGTGTCGGTAGCCATTAACGAAATGGGCAGTACTATCGCAGAAATTGCCAATAATGCTTCAGTGGCCGCCCAAGCAACTACTGAAGCAACGCAAAAAGCACAACGCGCACAAACGGTAGTACAAGAGTCAAATTCAACTATTAATGACATGGCCAGCAATATGGAAGGTGTGTCGATGAGTATTGTGACTTTAGCCGAAAAAAGTAATGCCATTTCAAGCGTATTAGATGTGATCAGGGCTATTTCAGAACAAACTAACTTACTGGCCCTTAACGCAGCCATTGAGGCTGCTCGCGCAGGTGAGCAAGGTCGAGGCTTTGCGGTGGTTGCCGATGAAGTGCGTAACCTTGCTAAGCGCACTAGTGATTCTACCGATGAAATTCACCTTATGATTACTGAGTTACAAAATGGCGCGAATGCTGCGGTATCATCAGTTCAAGAAGGTCGTGAGCAAGCTAAACTAGGTGTTCAAGCGTCACAAAGAACCTATCAAGCTCTTGAAGACATCGCCGAAAATGTGATGCAAATTTCAGAGCTAAATATTCAAATTGCCGCTGCCACAGAAGAGCAGTCTGCAGTGATCAATGAGATCAACCAGCATGTGGTAAATATTAGTGACAGCAGTGACAGTAGCGCTCAAGCCTCGACCAGTATCGAAAGCTCTAGCGAAGCATTAAAGTCAATGGCCAATGATTTAGATGGTTTGGTTAAACGCTTTAAACTTTAATCAGCAAAGATGATGGCGAGTAGTGGCAGAATGATTTAAACGCTATCACAGATAATCCTCCTAAATTTGACATTTTAAAAAGCCAAACGATTAAAAAGTTTGGCTTTTTTGTGTCAACAACATACAAGCTGTACTTAAATCAATTAAGTTAAAAACCCGCAATCGTAGCTTTTCGCTGTTTATTTACAATGCAAAAATTACCGCGCTTAGTGCGGCATTTTGAGCAGGTTTCACATAGGGCTTGAGCTCTATCACCATTGTGCCAACGCTTCACTAGATCAGGCTCTGACAATAATGGTCTTGATAGGGCAAAGTATTGAATATTGGTATTCGCGGCAATGGTTTCTATGGCATCAATGTCCGTTAGCCCGCCTACAGTAATAACTGGTATATTCACTTCACGACTTATCACATCGCCATATTTATGAAAATAACCCTGTGGCTGAATGGTATGCCCCTCAAACGACTCACCAATCATGTCATTAGCTTTACCATGAATATTGCCAGAAATGATAATGGCATCAACGCCAATGGCTGCAAGCTTTTTACAAATAACACGGGTTTCAGCAAAGGTTAAACCACCTTCAAAAAAATCACAGGCGGTTAATTTCACCAGTATCGGGTAATCATCACCCACCAGCTTTCTGGTTTCCGTATAGATTTCAACTAAAAAGCGCAGGCGGTTTTCTAGGCTGCCACCATATTGATCATCTCTTTGATTGTAATAAGGGCTTAAAAACTGATTAATTAAATAGCTGTGGGCCCCATGAATTTCAACCCCATCAAAACCTGATTGTTTTGCCCGTAAACTCGCTTTCGCAAATGCCTGCACTATGTAATCTATCTCGGCAATGGTCATGGCTTTACCTAAGGTTTTTGTGCCACGCTCGCAAACCTCACTTGGGGCAAAAATCACTCTTTCACCCACGTTGTAAGTGGTTTTGGTGCCACCATAGGCCAGCTGCATGGCTATTTTGGCGCCATTACGGTGAACTAAATCCGTTAGCTGTTTATATTCCTCGATAAAGGAGTCGTCGTATATGCCCATCATGCCCGCATTGGGTTTTTCTTCTGCGACGATATTGGCATAACCTGTAATGATCAGGCCGACTTCACCTTGAGCAAGCTCTTTGTATATGGCGTATAACTTTTCTGTCATATGGCCATCTTCAGTTGCCATATTTTCCCAAGTCGCACTGCGGATAAAGCGGTTCTTTAACTGCATGCTGCCAATGTGGGTTTCTGTATACAAAGTGCTCAAGTTACATCCTCTAAAAAGCGTCATCGATTAAACGGCGGCATTATAAAGGGCGTTGTTCAACAATCAAACAACTACAAGTCAGAAGTGAGACCTAGCTATATAGTCCAAAAGAGGTAATTAACTAGGGCGATTGAATAAGAATATCCGCTAAGGGGGCGGCTGGTGTACTACATGAGGTTGATCTAAAGCTCTTTTTACGAAAAGCGTTATGAATGATGGCGCTTTGCCGTATTATTCAACATAGCAAACTAAATAGTCAATTAAGCCAAAGCAGCTATCTTTGCGAGCAAAACAGCTAAAAATAAGTATCGCGGTAAAGTGTTAACTATTTAAAAAGGCTAGGCAGTTAACTGCCTAGCCTCAAAACCTTTAGCTAGCATCAAAAGACAAAGTTCACCGTCAAGCTTAATAACTCAACATCGGTACTTTCACCCCAAATAATTGGTGGTGCGGCAAATTGCGCTCGGTTTATTGGATTATCCCCTAAAATGGACTGGTACTCAGCATTAAGTGAAATCGATGAAGTCACATCATAGCGAAGCCCTATAGTCACCCCTTGACTCTCTCTAAGCTCACGACTCTCGGCATAAACCACATAGGGAGTAAAATCATCGATTGCATAACCAACACTGGCGTACCAATTACTTTGCAGCTCATCATGTTCAAATTCAGCCATAAACTGCCAAGCATCTAAACTGTATTCTGCCCCCAAAGTAAATACACTTAACTCATCAGCAATAGGGGCTGGGCGTAAAGTATATTTAGACCGTAAAAATCCAGTATGGATACGATAATTAAACCCAACTAAATCGACATATATTCCGGTGGTATAGTCAGAATCAAATTGCATCAATATCGGCCCTAAATTCACCTCAGTTAAGCGGCCGAAACCATAATAAGGTGAAACGGTAAGTGATATTTCATCAGATAATTCATATTGCCAAGCCAGCGAAACACCATCGTATGAGGTGGTACCTAAAATCGAGTCGTAAATCTCACCCGGCGGCCTTGCCCACGCATAGGCTTGGCCAACAAAATAAAACTCAGAGACTAAAAACAAGGGTAAGCGCAATCGGCCAGCCCTTACTTTAAAGTCACTAAATTCATAACTTAGGTAGGCCCATTCTAACTCAGGTTCGCTCCATTTATCTTGGGTGCGCTTAACCACTTGAGCTGATGCATCAAAGCCCTCAAACACATCTAAATCAAGTTGTATTCCAAATAAAGTATCACAGTCATAACAGGTTTCATCTGTTATTTCCCGGTTAATAAATAATGGCGCTTTATTGTCTGATTTACTGATAGATGTTGAACCAAAACCACTGATGGAAAAGTTGTCAGTCAGCTCTATCGCAGCTTGTGCATTGGTTGCCATGCCAAGGGTTAATAGTAAAATTATGTATTTTCGGTTTAATAACATGGCTACTCTCCTTGTGGCACTGTGATTAAGATATTAACTTCTTCAGGCACCGACTCTATCGGAGCATATGCAATACCATTAGGATTGTCGTTCAGCCATTTGAGGATCTTCTTTATATCATCACTGTCTAACTCTTCTGGTGGCGAGCCTTTGCCGGAGAAAGCCAACCCGGCCCAATAACCATTCATTTGTGAGACCGATTTACCCAGCAACATGCTATAAAACTCTTCGCGGTGCATGGAGGTTTCAGGTAGATCAACTAAGACAATTTTAAAGCTACCTCCGACTTTTTTAGACTTACCTCGATATAACATTCTCGCCTTACTTTTACTTAAAGGCGGCATGTCATCATTAAGGCTAAAAATAGCGAATTCGACCTCAGAGCTTTTGCTGGTATCAGCCTCTAAAGCCCAAGTTGATGGGGATAAAATTAATGCAGTAAGAAAGATAAGCCGCCTTGTGCACAATCGACTCAAAAAAAAATGCTTCAGGCTCAATAAAAAGGCTTTGTGGTTTAATCCATTAATCATATAAAAACCTTCATTCCTAGATAGTTTTTGTACTATGCTAAACATAGTCAGAAGTTTTACTAATCTAAACTTAGCCAAGAACCCTACGATATACAACTTTATAGTTAACTTTTTTATGGCTAATTTTTACTCAAGGAGCTGAGATGAATTTATTGAATCGTATTTCAATAAAAGCAAGGATGTTGGCACTAGTCTTGTTACCATTGGTTTTTGCAGGTTTTTTATCAGCGTTTGAAATCCAAAAACAAACTGATAATGTGCAAGCTTTAAACAGCCTTAACAACAAAGTGACCTTTTTAGAGTTATTTTCCCAGCTTAATCGGCAAATTACTCAAGCGCAAGACGCGCTCAGCGGCCAAGATGAGCCCTTTGTATTATCCAAATTCACATCTATTACGGAGCAACTGTCTGCGTTATTACCCACAAGCTTTAGCGCTCAACACAGTGAAGATATTCAAGCATGGTTTAACAGCACTGAAGAAGCCTTAGCTGAATCGCCAGCCCTTACCAAAGAGGATTTATTTGATTGGTCAATTTGGATGAACGAATTGCAAAACCAAGGGTTGATGACGCTAGAAAAAGATAAGCTTGATGTACCTGAAAAAATTAACCAGAACTTGACGATTTTATTTCAATTGCAATGGCTATCACTGTGGTCTGCAGAAGAAAAATGGCTAATGGATCAACTGATAACGAATCGAGGCGACGAAGATCTGCTGAGTCAATTGAATATGAGCGCTGAAAGACAACAACTGTATGTCGATCGCTTTATTAATATTAGCGCCAAGCCTGAGCAAGTAGACCTGTTATTAACTACCTTTTCAGATCAAGCATTCCAACAAAGTTATCAGCTGCGCAGCCAATTTCTGCAAGGGAATGAAATTGTTGATAATACAGATGCTAACTTGGAGGTGTTTAATCAGCGTTTGAACTTAATTCAATATGTTGTCACTACCATTTCAGAGCAATTATCCACCAATATTCACTCTGAAATAGCAAAGTCTAAACAGCTTATTATTATGTTCTGCGTTGCATTGCTAATATCGCTCGTTACTATTGGCACCATTGGCGCAAACCTTTACCGCCGCATTCTAAAGTATCTGCATCATGTGATTAAAACCATGTCAAAAATTGAAAAAACACATGATTACTCAAATAAGATAAACGAAAGTGGTAAAGATGAATTAAGCTACTTCTCTAAAAAGCTCAATAACCTAATTCATGAACGCTTTTTAAATGATGCCAAAATCTTGCAAGCAAAATCAGATGCAGAAAGAGCTAACCAAGCCAAAAGTTCTTTTTTGGCCAATATGTCCCATGAGATTAGAACACCGTTAAATGGCATTATTGGCATGTCGGAGATAATGTCAGGCACAAGGTTAACTCCTTTGCAAAATGAGTACCTGCAAACCATAGAAACATCCTCACATACCTTATTACTATTGATTAACGATATTCTGGATCTTTCTAAAATTGAGTCGGGTAACCTGTCTATTGCTTACAACGACACCAATATTACCGAGGTCATCTATGACACCCTCACTATGGTGTTAGCTAAAGTCGTTGAAAAGCAACTCGACCTTAAAATTGAAATCCCTGAACATATGCCTCACTTAGTATCACTTGACGAACATAGAATGCGCCAAGTATTAATGAACCTTCTGTCAAATGCAGTTAAATTTACCAATAACGGCTTTATTAAAGTCGCTGTGAGCTGCGATTACGACGAAGCTAACTATGCCAATATGAAAATTAAAATATACGATAGCGGTATTGGTATTAAAGAAGAAAATCACCAACAAATCTTTTCACCTTTTATCCAAGAGGATGGCACCATCACTCGTGAATTTGGTGGTACAGGGCTTGGGCTGGCAATTTGTAAACAGCTAGTGGGGTTAATGGGCGGCGATATAAAAGTTAGCTCAGAAAAAGGTAAAGGCAGTTGTTTCAGCGTTGAACTTAAAGCCCGCATCATTACCAAAGAGCAGCCTAAAAGAGACGAGTTTAAACACCTGACTACGGCAATTATTTCCAGTAATAATGATATTATTGATGCTATTGATGCTGCCTGTAGTAAACATGAATTTAGCATAAATTACCGTTACCCATCACCGTTTGACTTGTTACAGGATAAGCAAAAGTTTGATCTGTTATTTATTGATAATGCCTCAATGAACCGAGAGGCTTTAAAAGCATTACCCGAATTACTCATGCTGCAAGATAGTTTTTCCATTGCCATTAATAGCCCTTCTGAGCAGCGAACATTAGATAACATTGACGCCTCTATCACCATACCACTGCTTGGCAGGCGCTTTAGCGATGCCATTCGTAATGGCATCGAAAGTCGTACTCTGCGCAACAAAGTCACCCCAGCTGAAAAAAAAGCCGCCAATGATGGTATTGATAAGCAAGAACAACCACGCACCATTCACGGCATGATTTTGATTGTCGAAGATAACCTCGTTAATCAAAAGGTCGCCTCAGTGCTAGTCAAGCAAGCGGGCTATAACTTCGTAATTGCTAATAATGGGCTTGAGGCGTTTGATTTTATTAGTGATGGCAAAATATTTGATGCAATCTTAATGGATTGTATGATGCCCATTATGGATGGTTTTACTGCCACCCAAAAAATCAGAGAGTGGGAGCAAATAAACCCATCTGTGCAACGGCTGCCAATCATTGCACTTACCGCCAGTGTACTGGATCAAGATATTGAGAAATGTTATGAATCAGGAATGGATGATTATTTGGCAAAACCATTTGAAAAGCATGTTCTTATCGAGAAAATAAAACAGGTCACCAAGCTTGCAGGTTAGCTGTAAGAGTATTTGCAGTAATTGAATTTAGGCTAACACCAATAAGCTGATTGTATAAATGCCTGATCATATAAATGCCTGATTTGCTGACTGTATAAATATCTGATTATATAATTGGCTGATTACCTGATTGTATGAATGCCTGATTTGCTGATTATCTTGAGATGCAACCAAACATCGAAAAATCACTAATCGCTATCAATTACCTTCATATTAAGCGTTTCTGCTGCAATAATTTTTGTTTTTCCTTTTGTTTTTTATCTCGTGATAAATGTTTTGAACTTTTTAGGCCGACACATTTATCACGCTTAAAGCGTCGCCAGCAGGGCATTTCATTACTGGCAACGCTATATTTTGCGATTAAAATCGCCACTGAATTATAACCTGAGCTATACCTTAACCTTAGCAGCGCCAAAGCTATTTTCAAACTCTTGATCTAGACTGGCATTATCAACTTTATTGCCCTTTAAACGCTCAACCACAAGGTAATTTACCGGAACCAAAATCAAGGTGATAAAGGTGGCAAATATAATCCCAAAGCCCAATGATATCGCCATTGGAATTAAGAACTGCGCTTGGGTCGACTTCTCTAATAATAGCGGCATTAGGCCGATAAACGTGGTTAAACTGGTGAGCATAACCGGTCTAAAGCGTTTGGTACCCGCCGTTAATACCGCCTCCGCTAATGGCATACCATCGGCGCGTTTTTTGTTAATAAAGTCCACCAGCACTAAAGAGTCATTGACCACAACGCCCACTAGCGCCAACATCCCCAATATACTGAAAATGGTCAGTGGCGAGCCCATTAACCAATGACCTAGTACTGCGCCAATTAAGCCAAAGGGGATCACGCTCATCACAATTAATGGCTGAATGTAAGACTTAAACGGAATTGCGAGTAGGCTATAAATCATAAACAACACAAACACTAAGCCCCATTGCAACGACCCAAAGCTGTCTCGCTGTTCACGAGCTTCGCCTTCAAGTGAGTGCCTTACTCCAGGGTATTGCTGCACTAAACCATCAAGGTACACCTTAAGATCTGCTTGTAGCACAGTCATATTGGTATTGTCTTTATCCACGTCGGCAGTGACATTTAACACCCGATAACGATCGATGCGTTGAATACTTGATGGGCTCTTACCTGAGGTCATTTTAGCCACATGACCAAGCGGCACTTGCGCGCCCTGACTGGTGGTAATCAGGACCTTTTTAAGGTCATCTAATGACTGACGTTCATCTAGCGGCAAGCGCAGCATTACTCGCACATCATCACGGCCACGCTGGATGCGCTGCACTTCTGAGCCAAAATAAAAGCTTCTTATTTGACTTGATACTTCCTGTCGAGTGAGCCCTAGCGCTTTACCTTGCTCGGTTAACTCAATTAGCAGCTCTTCTTTACCGTTAGATAAACTGTCGGCAATATCAAATACTGTCGGGTAAGTTTTTAAATGCTGTTTAACCTGATCGGCAATCTCACGTAAGGTATCAAGGGAGTTTGCACTGAGCTGCACATCAATAGGATCAGAGCTTCGGCCAATTTCAGCGCGGTAAGTCACTGACTCAGCCCCAGGAATTTCACCAACACTTTTACGCCATTCAGTTAATAGTTGCCTAGAGGTAATATCTGATTCACGCTTCTCTGCTGGGGTTATTTCAAAACGAACCCCACCTGCATTTGAGCTACCGCCGCGACCACCCGTTGTGGCCAAAATATTGATGATCACGCTTTCACCGGTTTCTTCATCACGATACTTTTCTTGCAGCGCCTCCGCTTTTGCAGCAATGCTAATGATATGGCCATTGGTCACTTCAAATGGGGTACCCGCTGGCATGGTCAAGTTAAGCCTGACGGTTTCACTGGGAATGCGCGGGAAGAAGGTAAACTTAGTCCACCCCGTGGCCAACAGTGCCGCTATCACTAACAACACACTGAGAAATAAGCTCAAGGTGGCGGTTTTATGCTTTAGCGCTATGCGTAAAAATGGTTGATAGAACTGAATGATTGCTCGTTCAAATCCATCAGCAAACTTTTGCTGAAAAATCTCAAACTTATTATAATTTTCCTTCTCGCTGCGCATCTTAATATATTTAAGGTGAGCGGGTAGCACAAACTTAGATTCGATTAACGAAAACAATAATACTGGGATCACCACTATCGCAATTTGACCAAATATCGCCCCGCGAGTGCCTTCGATAAACAACATAGGTAAGAAAGCGGTCACTGTGGTTAAGATGCCAAAGGTCACTGGCGCGGCCACTTCTTGGGTACCAAGAATCGCCGCTTGCTCGCCATTGGGCGCAGTCTTAAGGTGGGTGTAAATATTCTCGCCAGTGACAATGGCGTCATCGACCACAATCCCCAATACCAAGATAAAACCAAACAGGCTGATGACGTTTAACGACACATCAAAAAATGGCATCACAATGAATGCGCCCATAAACGAAACTGGAATACCAATAAATACCCATATGGCAATTGATGGACGTAAAAACAATGTCAGTAATAGCAACACAAGTATGCCGCCCTGCAGCGCACTGCCTGTTAGGGTAGCAATACGGTTTTTAACGATTTCAGAATCGTCATCCCAATAGCTAAGGCCATAGCCTTCAGGCAAGGTTGCCTGACGAGAATCAATGTAGTCTTTCACTTTATCAGCCACATCAATCGCGCTTTGCTGACCAATACGATACACATCGATAAATGCTGCTTGTTGACCATTAAAGCGAGTTCTTACAGGGGTTTCTTCAAAGCCATCAACCACATTTGCAATATCGCCTAAACGAATAATGGTGCCGTCAGCGGCAGATTTAATGGCAATATTGGCAAACTCATCTTTGTAATAAGCTTGGCCTTTAGAGCGCAGTAAAATGTCGCCACCCTGAGTTTTTAAATTACCCGCAGAGATATCAGTACTAGAGGCATTAATCGCCCGTGATACTTCACTCAGAGTTAAGTTGTACTGGCGTAATTTGTTTTGCGATAAGGCTAATGACACTTCATAGTTACGCACCCCGCTTAAATCTAGTTGGGTGACACCCTCTAGGCGCAACAATTCATCGCGCACCACTTCAGCAAACTCGATGGTTTCTTTTTCGCTATATTTGCCGGTTACCGTTACTGCGATGACTTCACGCTTACGCTGGGCAAGGGCAATGACAGGTTTTTCGGCATCAACCGGAAAGGTGTTAATGGCATCGACGCGGCTTTTAATGTCCGCTAGCATTTCTCGGGGGTCGTAACCACTGTCAACTTCAATGGTGACCTGCGATGATGCCTCTGAAGAGCTAGAAGTGATTTTTTCTATACCTTCAAGGTCTTGCACCGCCTCTTCAATACGAATTGTTACCCCCTTTTCAACATCTTCAGGGGTCGCGCCACGAAGCGATACTCGAACAGAGATCCTTTCAGACTCAACTGTCGGAAACACTTCAAGTGGGATCTGCGTTGACAGTGAACCTAAACCTAATACCAGCAGCAACAACATTAATAAATTGGCCGCTACGTGATTTTTAGCAAACCAAGCAATCATGGCTGTGACTCCTCTTTACTAGCAGGTTTGGTTTTACGCTCGCCATCAGGCTTACTGCGAGACTTGCCATCGGCTCTGCCCTCACCTCTTGGGCCTCGCTGTGGTTTAACTTTATTCGTTGCGCCAACAACAGTGACAGGGGTGCCTGAACTCACTTGTCCAAGGGAGGTAATAACCAGTTCATCGCCACTTTTCAAACCTGTTCTAACTACCGAATCTTGGCTGTTTTGCCATCTAATGGTCACTTCTCTGCGTAATAACTTGCCATCATTAACCACATACACATAGCTACCTTGATAGATTGCTTTAGTCGGGATTACGATCGCTTGGCTCAGCTTTTTACCGGCAATATTGGCTGTCAGGTATTGACCAATTTTCAGTGGCATTTGCTGATTAGCTTGATAATCAAATGGATCATCAATTTGCGCCACCACATACAACTGCTGCGAGTTACTATCGATTGCACCTTCGGTGCGAATCAACTGCCCTTCCCATTTTTGCAGGCCTATTAAGTCAGACTCAAAACTCACTTTAGCCACCACAGACTTACCTTGCTCAGGTAGTTCTACCAGTGCTAAATCACTGTTATTGATTGGTAAACGTATTTCCACATAATCGGTGGCGTAAATCGTTGCCAGCTGACTATTGGTCGAAACCACCCGGCCTACATCAACATGTTTTTCTAAAATTCGCCCAGAAAAGGGGGCAACAACTTGGGTACGTTCCAAGGCCAAGTTGGCTTGTTCAAGTTTCGCTTGGTTAGATAGCATTGCCGCTCGCGCTGCAGCTAATTGCGGCTCACGCAACACCAGCGATGTCGGCTCGCGGCCATTACTCAGGCGCTGCCAATCTGCTAAGGCTTGATTAGTACGTGCTTGTTCTTCTAATAATTGTTGCCTAGCCAACATTAACCCAGCTTCAGCAATTTTAACTTCAGCTTGATAATCTCTATCATCAAGCTCAACTAACACTTCGCCAGTTTCAAAAAAACCACCTTCACGAAAGTTGGGGCTAATAGATAGAATTTGACCTGAAGCCTGCGTCACTAACGAGCTTTGGGTGCGCGGTTTTACCACCCCAAAACTGCTCACCTGAATTTGATAATCTTGTGGCTTAAGCACCTGAGTTTCAACCGACATGGCAGCTACAGCCATCGGTTTGCCACGCTTAGTGGTAGGTGGGTTTGAGGTAATCACCATAATAGTGGCAACCGCAACCGCAACAATGCTTACTGGGATCAGGTATTTCTTATTCATCATATTTTTCTTCTTCTGTCACACTGGCATCTAAATCGCCACCTAAAGCAAGGTGTAATCCGATACGGTTGGCAATGATTTGGTTTTTTAAGCTGATAACCGAACTTTGGGCCACAAAGGCACGATTTTGGGCATCCAGTACTGTGGTATAGCTGACAAGGCCGATTTGGTATTGCTCAAATGATAGGGTTTCAGCTTGGAGGGCATTGTCTTGCGCTTGTAAAGTTGAGCGATATTGCTGCTGCAAACTGGCATCAAGATCAAGGTTGTTTTCAACTAGCTCAAAGGCACTAAACAAAGTATTTAAATACTGCTGCTCTTGCTGCTTTAATTTCAGCTTTTGCTGCTCGGTTTGTGACTTTAAGCGACCGGCGTTAAAAATCGGTGCGGTAATACCGGCAAATACTGACCATGAACTGTAATCACCACTTAATAAGTTAGCAATATCATTACTGGCGGTGCCAATATCAGCCCCTAAACGTAAGGCTGGATAACGCTGCTTTTGAGTAAAGGCCACGACGGCATCTTGAGCGAGCAACTGATACCAAGCGGCTTGCAGTTGTGGTTTACGTTTAACGAGCTCGCTGGGGACGCCAATTTTAATCCCTTGTGGCAATAGCGGCAGTGTTTCATCTATCAGTAATTTACCTGCTGGATAGCCGCCTAATAAGCGCTCTAAGGTTCTAATATCTTTATTGCGCTGACTGCGCTGTGCCAACAGGTTTGAGTTTTCACTGTGAAACTCATTTTGAGTTAAATACACATCCAGCGCGGTGTTTAACCCTTGCAGGTAACCCGACTCAATGATGTCAAAATTAAGTTTGGCATTTTCGGTGCGACGCTCAAATAGCTTAACGAGCTCTGTTGAGGTCACTACCTTGTAGTAGGCAATCACCACATCAGCAACCAGTGCATCCCTTGCTTGCTGATAATTGGCCTCAGCAGTGAGTAAATTCAGTTTTGAGGCTTTAGCGCTATCGGATAACTTGCCCCAAATATCTAGCTCATAGCTAACATCAAGACTAAGACTATTGGAGCTAGACGTTGCATCACTATTTCCCCCTCTAGCACTATTAGCCGATAAGCTTAACTCTGGCCAAAAGCTGGCATCACTGACATTAAGCTGCTGCTTGTTAACCTCGACTTCAAGAGCTAACTGAATTAACTGCTGGTTGGTGTTCAGGCCAATACTGATAAGTTCTAATAACTGATCGGTAGCGATTGGTGTTACCCAACTTTGATTGTCTTTTAATGATTTGGCGTCGGTATGCCACGACGCAGGCAGCTCAGGTTTAACCAAAGACTCGTCAAGATAGGATGAACTGCTGCAGGCAGATAAAATGAATAGCGAAGTTGCAACCGCCACTAGCGTATAGCGTGTTTTCATTAACTGGAAATCCATTTTCGTTTATTATTATTTAATATGATTTAATATTATTTAGATGTTACGTGATTGATTTTAATTAGATCACTTTATAAAGAAAACTGCCAAAGGGTAACTTTGCATAGCTTTACATAGGTTATGTGAATAAAAGCAATGTATTGTAGCTAGGGACAAGTTTGTCGGCGGCTGTATCAGGCATTAAAGCAGAGGTTTCACCCAAAGTGGGCAATGATGCAGGCTTATTAAATGTAACAAGCCTGCCGGTTTTTATTAAAAATTGTAATCAAGTTTTACCCAAGCGGTTCGACCCGGCTCATTAACTTGAAATAGTGGTGAACTACCAGGAATGTCATTACCCGCTCCAGAGCGACTAACATGTTCGGCATAGGTAATATCAAATAAGTTCTCAATACCAAAACTCACTAAAATATCATCATGCTTCCAAGAGCCATTGATGGCCAATGTGCCAAAACCACTGCTTTCAGCCAGATCTTGTCCTGAGATATTACCTTGACCAATTGCGACTCTATCTTGCGCCGCAACCATCCGCCAAAATAACCCAGCGGTCCAATTTTCAGCTTCATAATTCACTGAAATACGACCCTCTAAAGGGGATATTTGCCCTAGTGGTGTATTGTCAGTGTCATTCTCACCATGGCTATAACTGACGGTGGTTTGCGCCGACCATTGATCAGTAAATGGATATAGCAGGCCTAATTCGCCGCCCCAAATCGTTGCATCAATATTGTAAGCTGCGGTCTTGGCAGTATTAGCATCAATTAAGATGTAGTCTGCCACTTTGCCGTAATAAAACGCCGTGGATATTTCAATATCGTCTTGATAAATCCAGCCAACATCAAGCTGGGTGGTTTTTTCAGCATCTAAATCAAATGCCTTAAGTGACAAATCATTATTGTCTGCCTTCATGAACTCCCAATAGTCAGGAATACGTTGGGCATGGCCGCCGCCAATATAATATTGGCTTTTATCAGTCTCAAACTCGTAGCGAACAAAGCCACTGAATAAGTCATCATCACGGCTGCCTTGCTGGGCCACATATAAACTGGTTTGCCATTGATCCATTCTTAGCCCCGTCAAGATTTTACCTTGGTTAAGCTGATAACTTGATTCAACAAATAAGCCGGTATTGATATAAGCCATGTCCTGCATAAAGGGTTTTGCTAATAAATCATCTAGGCCATTATCTTCAGCTTGATTGATGCTGCGTCCTTTGTGCTTACTGTCCATATAGTCAAGCCCGACAATGGTTTCCCATTTTTCATTGGCTGAAATATCAAACCATAAATGACCACCTGCGGTTTTTCGTCTGACATTAGTGCCTGCATTTACGCCGCGGTCAAACTGATCCATAACGTGATCGTTTTCATTACTATATAACTGAAAATCAATATTATTCAGCCAGTAAAAATCAACATCCTTTTGCAGCAGAAAGGTGACATTTTCATTATCGATCACACGAGCTTTATTGGTTCTGTCAGCGTACTCAGCCTCACCGCTTGAGCTGCCATAAGCAAGCTCAACCACGGTTGACTCGTCGGGGGTCCAACCTAAAGCAAAATTGTAATTATTACGGTCATAAAGGGATTGAATGGTGGTACCATCACCGTCTTGATAATGATCGCTTTTAGACTTATTAGCATCAAAATCAATGTAATGGGTTTCAGTACCTGCTTTTATTTCGACTAAGTAATCTTCACGGCCAAAACTGCCACCGGTTACGCTGGCGCGACCTTCAAGGCTTTTCTCACTAAAGCTATGGCGATCTTTTTCAAATAATACCGTCCCTGCGGAACCTACTGGGCCATATTTTACTGTTTGTGGGCCTTTAATCACTGTAATGGCATCATAGGCTTCTGGATAAATATAAGCTGTTGGCGGATCCATACGTCCGCCACAGGTGCCATAAACATGCTGGCCATCATCAACAATACTGATGCGTGAACCGCCCATGCCTCTTAAAGAAGGGTCGCCACCTGCGCCGCCTTTTCTGGCGATACTAAAACCGGGGATGGTTTTTAAGTAACCTGCACCGTCATAAGCGGGCAGCGGTAATCTGGGCTTTTTGGGATCGGTGACAACTTTGGCAGGATCGCGCATTAACTCCCCAGTCACCACAAGGTAGTCATCACAGCTTTTATTATCGCAGTGCTGCTTGTGTTTTTTTTCTTGGGTGGTTTCAACAGCCTGAGTGTCTGTGGGATTAGCCTCAGTGGCTTGAACGAAGGAAGTGGGTAAAAAACCTAAAGCGACAGCGATAGAAATCATCAATTTAGAGCGGTACATAAACAGTCCTATGACAAACCTATAATATTTGTGCGGACATTTATAAATTAACCAGAACAGGTTTCAACTTAAAACCAACAAACTGCGACACTATGTCACAGGCTAATTAAAGGGAGGTCAAAAATACTAAACTCTTATAAATAAAAAACCTTTTATTCAAGTAGATAAGTAGGGGTAGCAGCCCATTTGAAATAACATCGCTGCCAAATAATAAACTGAATAAATGGATTTTTGAGCCATGGCGCTTAACCATAATAAGGGTTTTACCTTAATTGAGCTCGTAGTCGTTATCATTATTCTTGCCATTCTAGCGGTTACTGCCGCACCTAAATTCATCAATTTATCAACCGATGCCAGAATTGCGGCATTAAACGGCGCAGCGATAACTCAATAAAGTCACCTCCTCAGCCAAGTACATTAACCACAACTAATAGGGAAAATGTGACTCTGCTTGCTCTATATTCAAACCCACAGACAGATAAAATCATCTGAGTTAAAACTTATCGCCGACTAATTTAAGTGGTTATTAATTATTTCAAAAAATACCCTTTTTCGGCCTTAACAAGGGTCAAAATTTAAGACACAATGGAGATAACATCCATCTAGACGGCTAAACATGAAAAAATCATTAAAACAGCGTTCATCCGATCATCACCGTGGGATCTATTTTATTGGTACAACCCCACCAAAAATCGATACTGATTTTGAATCGGTCAGTATTATCGCTGATAAATTGTTAGCTCGCCTTGATGAGATAAACTTTGATGGTTTGATCATCTACGATATTCAGGATGAAACCAGCCGCATTGATACCCCAAGGCCTTTTCCCTTTAAAGCCACTCATGATTCTGGTACTTACGCTCAGCTAATCAATCAAAAGTCAGGCAAGCCAGTTATTGCTTATAAGAGCGTTGCCGGTCTTGATGAACAGGGCTTTAGTGAGTGGTTGTCCCGCGCTTGGTATCAAAATAATGTCAGAGACTTGGTATTAGTGGGATCGCCATCGACTCAGGTTGCAAGTTCATTACCATTAAATGACGCTTACCGCGTATTAGCGGCGCACTCTCAAGCGTTCTACCTGGGTGGCGTGGCCATTGCAGAGCGCCATTTAAGTAAAAAAAATGAACATATTCGCCTGTTAGGTAAATCAAACCAAGGCTGTGAATACTACATCACTCAGGCGGTGTATAACGCCCAAGCAACCATTGATATGTTAACCAGCTACGCCAAAGAATGTGCGTTAAACAATATCAAGCCTAATCGCATCATCCTGACATTTTCACCTTGCGGCAGTGCTAAAACTCTGGAGTTTATCAACTGGTTAGGTGTGTCGGTACCCGAAGCTACCAGCCAGCGTATTTTGTCGGCAGAAGATCCTCTGTATGAGTCAATTAAGATTAATCACAGTAACCTGCTGCAAATTTTGGCTGCTGTTATACCGCTTAATATCCCATTAGGGCTGAATATTGAAAGTTTAACTAACCGTAAAACTGAGATTGATGCCTCGATTTTGATGTACAAACTGCTAAAGGGCACCATGGATCAAGCCTTAGCCCAAAATCAAATTGATCAATTTGTGCTAAATAAATAGTCCTCAGCGATAAAATCTTGCCCTATGGTGTTAATAGCCGCCATAAGGCAAGCTTTCAGCGTCAAGCGCCAGTAACAAATGGCTTAGCCATAAGCGCTTATATTGACTCTAAAAAATCACATAAACCACAATTAAATATTGAAAAAAACCAATAATATCAGTTATTGTTGAATTAAATATGGGGGGATAACTGTAAATTAGCAGTAATGGTTAAAGGTCAAGTGTTAGCCTATAAGTCAGCAAGGTGCTTGCTAAGTCGAAGCATTAACCAACAGCGCTAAAGGCCCTCAGTTATCTCATCAACGCATTTCAAACAAAGGCACAGTCATCACTTAAACTTGCCTAATTTTTTACTACTTTTGCTTCAAAAAAAACCAGCAATGAGCTTTATTATGACTATAATAGCATTAGGTTTTGTCGACTTTTAACCTCGCGCATAAGTTCAATTTGTATCTGTTCAATTGAGGACTAACTATGGATAGCCAAAAACTCAATACACTACTTGCCACAGTGACTGACAATGCCATTAATGCATATTGTCAATTCGGTGAAGAAATGCTGGTAGAAATTAATCGCTGGATTTCAAAGCCCGAGCAAAGTCGTTTTTTAAATGGCAATTCGCTGGACTTATTAATCAATAATCACCGCAACCACCTTGGGTTTATCTCCCAGGTTATTGAATCCCGTGATGGAACCGCTTTAGTGAAAGCACTTCCCTGGGTCTATCAGGCTTATCATTCTCAAGGGGTGCCATTTCTCTACTTTAAAGAAGAACTAGAAAAATGGCAGCAATTGATTTTAAAGACAATTCCACCAATTGAGGCTGCACAATTAGTGCAAATATACGATTGGATGCTTAGGGCCCATGATGAGTGCTGTAGCCTAATAAAAGGCAACCGAGAAGAAGAGTTTATTGCAATGGATAACCCCTTTCTCCACTATATTATTACAGGTGATCACCGTAACGCCTACAGCTATGCATTCAATAAAGTCACTACATGGGAAGACTTTGAGCGTTTTTTTAATAATGAGGCTCAGCCCGCTCTCTATCAAATAGGTTTGCTTTGGCAAAATGGTGACGTATCAGTATCCACCGAACATTTAGCCACAGCCATTACCAATCGTGTGCTCACTGGGCTGCTAATGCACCTAGACCTTCCAGAAATAACTAAACCAAAGATATTGGTAACTTGCGCGGCATCTGAACAACACCAAATTGGCTCATGGATGGTTGCCACAGCGTTAGAAGCAAATGAATGGGATACAACCTATCTTGGTGCCGACGCACCTAAAGATGCCATTCTTGATTATATTACAAATGAGTCACCTAAAGCCGTAATCATCAGCGTTACCATGCCTTACAATATCAAAAAGGCTCGAGAGATCCTCCAAGAAATCGACGCCTTATACCCACATATTAAAACCATTGTAGGCGGTCAGGCGCTGTCTTTTTTCCATGAACCGCAAGAAGTGCTTAAAGCCGATTTCATCACCAGCGATTACAAAGAAGCGATTCAAAAGCTCAACACCTGGTTAGCTTAATGAATATCCCCAGTGAACTTGCAATAGATATCGCAGAAAATTCGCACGTATTGGCTATCGCTGAGTTTGCTTACGATGGCACATTAATCAGTCACAACCGGGGCTTTCACTTACTGTTTGCTATTTTTCTATCTGAAACAAACAATTGGCATGACTTTTTTGCCGGTGCCCCTCGAGTGACACAAATAAAAGACCTTGACTCAGATCCGCAACTACTTAAAACCACAAAAGGTGAAGGGCTTTTATGTTCGTTTCGTAAAATGGAGTCCTCGTTCTATTGTATTGCTGAAATGTTGGAGCTAAAAGATGAAAAGCTAATTGAAGAAATAAGCAGTCTTAGTAATCTAATGGCGCAACTCAATTTTCAGCTTCGTCGCGAAAAACGGCAACTTATTAAAGCCCAAAAAGACATAGAAAGAATTGCACGTGAAGACCCACTGACATCCTTGCTAAACCGACGAGCATTTTTTGACATCATGAATCCCAGGTTGTCGTCAGCCAAACGACAAAATATGGAGGTAACCCTGTTCTTTATTGATTTAGATTTTTTCAAATCGGTTAATGATAATTGGGGGCATAATATCGGAGATATACTACTTGTGGCGATAGCAAGTATGCTTAAAAAGACCCTTAGACTTGAAGATATTATTTCTCGCTTTGGAGGAGAAGAGTTTGTCGTTGTCCTTACAGGGCAATCGTTAACCGATTCGTTCATATTGGCTAACCGTATCCTAGAAAATTGCAGAGCGCTCAAAATTGCATCACTGGACAGAGTAAATACCCTTTCAATCGGCATTGCCCAGTGGGATAAAAACGAAGATATTAACAAACTGATTAAACGAGCAGATGATGCATGTTACATGGCGAAAAACAGTGGCAGAAATAAATACATTGCCTTAAGCCCTGAAACGGCAACAAGCCATTAATCATGGCTGCCCATGTTATTTTCAGAGACAGACCCAAGTGATTTAGTTCGGGAAATTAAAATATAAAAAAAGCCTGAAGCGATACTTCAGGCTTTTTGGTGTAAACGATAGCGAGTTTAACACTTGCTATCGTTTGTAAAACGAGTCGTTAAAACTGGTTCATTGTGTTGTCTTTACCTGACGCTTTAAGCGCTTGGTCACCAGAGAAGTACTCTTTATGTGCATCACCCATATCAGAACCTGCCATGTTTTGGTGTTTAACACAGGCAATACCTTGACGGATTTCCTTACGTTGAACATTAGCAACATAACCCAACATGCCTTGGTCACCGAAGTACTCTTTAGCCAAGTTATCAGTTGATAGTGCTGCGGTATGATAAGTTGGTAGCGTGATAAGGTGATGGAAAATACCCGCTTCACGTGCAGCATCAGCTTGGAAAGTACGAATTTTTTCATCAGCTTGAATAGCAAGCTCAGTTGTATCGTAATCAACACTCATCAATTGATCGCGGTTGTAAGCTGAAACGTCTTGTCCTGCTGCTTGCATTGCATCAAATACTTGCTGACGGAAGTTAAGTGTCCAGTTAAACGATGGTGAGTTGTTATACACAAGTTTAGCGTTAGGTATCACCTTACGGATTTCGTTAACCATGCCGCCGATTTGAGACACATGAGGCTTTTCAGTCTCAATCCACAATAAGTCAGCGCCATTTTGCAGTGAAGTAATACAATCAAGTACACAACGTTCTTCACCAGTACCCGCTCTAAACTGGAACAAACCATTTGGCAAGCGAGCAGGCTTAACGAGTTTGCCATCTTGCTGGAATACCACATCACCGTTGTTCAGTTTGGCAGCATCAACCGCTTCCACTTCAAGGAAACTATTGTATTTATCACCTAAGTCACCAGCTTCATTGGTTACGGCAATTTTTTGTGTTAGACCAGCACCTAGTGAATCGGTACGGGCAACAATCACACCGTCATCAATACCCAATTCTAAAAAGGCATAACGAACCGCATTAATTTTCGCTAGAAATTCAACATGGGGCACGGTCACTTTACCGTCTTGGTGGCCACACTGTTTAACATCAGACACTTGGTTTTCTAATTGAATACAACAAGCACCGGCTTCAATCATCTGCTTTGCCATCAAGTAAGTGGCTTCTTCGTTACCAAAACCTGCGTCAATATCAGCAATAATCGGTACAACATGGGTTTCGAAGTTATTAATTTTGTCTTGAATCGCCGCTTTTTCTGACTCGCTGGCATTATCTAATTGGCTGAACAGGCCACCCAATTCACGTGCGTCAGCTTGACGTAGAAAAGTGTATAGCTCTTTAATTAACGCAGCGACAGAGGTCTTTTCATGCATTGATTGGTCAGGTAATGGACCAAACTCACTGCGCAGTGCTGCAACCATCCAACCTGAAAGGTATAAGTAACGACGTTTGGTGGTTAAAAGATGCTTTTTAATAGAGATCATTTTTTGTTGGCCAATAAAACCATGCCAGCAACCTAGAGACTGAGTGTACTGCGATGAATCTTTATCGTAGTTATCCATGTCTTCACGCATAATCTTAGCAGTGTACTTTGCGATGTCTAACCCAGTTTTAAAGCGGTTCTGTAGACGCATACGAGCGACTGACTCTGGGTTGATGGCATTCCATGCACTACCTTCTGAATTAATCAAGGTAGCAGCTTCATCGATATTACTTCTATAGTTAGTCATGTGTATATTCCTTTAACAAATTGATTAGCGGCAAATGATTACGTTGAAAATAATAGTTAGATTTGGTTAAATAAGTCTAATTTATACTTACTATTTTCGGTATTCATCTTATGAATGTATCTCGTATCGACTTGAACCTCCTTGTTTATTTAGATGTTTTGCTACGTGAAAGAAATGTAACTAAAGCAGCTGACCAACTTGGTATTAGCCAGCCTGCAATGAGTAACGGCCTAAAACGCTTAAGAACCTTGTTTGATGATCCCTTACTTATTCGCACCAGTCAGGGCATGACGCCGACAGAACGTGCTAAAGAGTTGCAACCCATAATCAGTACCTTGATTATCGGGCTAGAAAAAGCCGTACAGCCTCGCGCCAAATTTGACCCACAAGAAAGTGACAAAGTCTTTCGAGTCATGGCTAGTGATTATGCTGAAGCGACCTTACTACCTCCGCTAATTGCAAAACTTCGGACTCAAGCACCCAACATTATTTTAGACATCATGACCCCAAGTGATGTCAGTTTCCCTGATGTAGAACAAGGAAGAGTCGATATGGTGATCAATCGATTCGACACTATTCCGCAATCATTTCACCAGAAAGTTTTGTGGAATGACGACTTCAGCTGCTTGATTAGTAAGACGAATCCAGTTTTACACAAGTTTTCTTTAGACAGTTATTTGCAAGCCAAACACGTGTGGGTGAGTAAAACCGGAATGGGCGTTGGTGTAGGGATGGATCCTGCTGATGTTCAGCGCTTAGGTTGGGTGGATGAAGCATTAACTCGAATTGGCGTAAAACGGCAAATCACGGTTTTTACTCGCCATTACCAAGCCGCGTGTTTGTTGGCTGAGCAACAGGATTTGATCGCAACCATACCAAGTAAGATGGCTCGTCATCACAACAATAATGATCGGGTGAGTATTGTTCCGCCGCCATTTATTATTCCACCCATTGCATTAACTATGGCTTGGAGCCCCTTGCTTCAACATAATCCAGCACATCAATGGATGCGCCAATTAATCACTAAAACGGCAGATGAAATAAATAGAGGCGACGTTTAATCTTGTTGTTATTTTGATTTTTAATTACTGATACGTTGCAAATTAACCAAAAAAGGGTGATTTACCATAGATTTGATGAATATTGGTGATAACAAGTATAAATTGGATAAATAAGCTTAATTTGATATAGAGTAAAGTCTTGCTGCGAATTAACGATTAATAATAGATTTGAGTGGTTTTTAAGTTCAGCGCACAGGAATTAAAGGTAGGGATAAACATGACAGCACGTATTCAAGTAGGTGGATTACAAGTAGCACAAGCATTGTGGCAACTGGTCGATAGTGACATTTGTCCAGGTACAGGCATTGATTCAGCAACTTTCTGGGCAAAATTTGAGGACATCATTACCGAATTTGCTCCCATTAATGTGGCCTTGTTAGAAAAAAGGCAGCAATTGCAGCAACAAATTGATCAATGGCATACAAAGCACCCAGCTAAAGACGTTAACCCAGACCAATACAAAGCTTTTCTATCCGAAATCGGCTACCTAGTGCCTGAGGGTGACGATTTTCAAATTAGCACTGAAAATGTCGATCATGAAATTGCAGCGCAAGCTGGGCCACAATTAGTTGTGCCAGTAAAAAATGCACGTTTTGCCCTTAACGCCGCCAATGCACGTTGGGGCAGTTTATATGATGCGCTATATGGTACTGATGCCATATCACAACAAGACGGCGCCGAGCTGACCAAACAGTACAACCCCATAAGGGGCAATAAAGTTATCGCATTTGCAAAACATCACTTAGATACCGCAGCCCCATTAGTGCAAGGCAGCCATGCTGATGTAACGCGGTATTATATTGATGCAGGCCAACTACGTATGCAGTTAACTGATGGCACAATCACAAGCTTAACCCAAGCACAAAAGTGTGTCGGTTACCAAGGTAGTGCAGATGCGCCCAGTGCGATTTTGCTGGTTAATAATGGTTTGCATATTGAGATCCAAATTGATCCAGACAGTGTTATTGGCAGCAGCGATAGTGCTGGCGTAAAAGACTTGTTAGTTGAAGCCGCTGTTACCACCATTATGGATTGCGAAGACTCTGTTGCGACGGTTGATGCTGAAGACAAAGTTGAAGTTTATCGCAATTGGTTAGGTTTGATGCAAGGTAACTTAGCTGCCTCACTGACTAAAAATGGTAAACAAATCCTTAGAGAGCTTAATGATGATAGGGTTTATACCGCTGCTAATGTTAATGCTAGTACAGACGCTAACACCGTAACGTTACCCGGCAGAAGCTTACTCTTTGTACGTAATGTTGGCCACTTGATGACGATTGATGCCGTACTAGATAAACATGGCAATGAAGTACCAGAAGGAATATTGGATGGCATGATCACTGTGCTTGCCGCTATGCATGACCTTAAAGGTAACAATAATGGTCGCAGTAATAGCCGCAAAGGATCGGTGAATATTGTCAAACCTAAAATGCATGGCCCAGAAGAAGTGCAATTTACTTGTAACTTATTTACCAAGATAGAAGATGCACTCAACCTCCCCCGTAATACCATTAAAGTCGGCATTATGGATGAAGAGCGCAGAACCACACTCAACTTAAAAGAGTGTATCAGGGTCGCGCAACAGCGCGTTGTCTTTATTAATACCGGCTTTCTTGACCGTACCGGTGACGAACTCCATACCTCAATGTTAGCGGGCGCCTTTGTCCCCAAATCTGTGATGAAGCAGCAAAAATGGATTAAGGCTTATGAAGACTGGAATGTCGATATTGGACTTGAATGTGGCTTACAAGGTCGCTCTCAGATTGGTAAGGGTATGTGGCCGATGCCAGATGAAATGGCTGCCATGCTAGAACAAAAAGTGGCTCACCCAAAAGCGGGGGCAAACACGGCTTGGGTACCATCGCCCAATGGTGCCGTACTGCATTCTATCCATTATCATCAAATAAATGTGGCGGAAGTTCAACAGCAACTTAAGCATCGTAAGCGTGCTAGCATCGATGACTTGTTGACGATTCCATTGCTTGATGACACGACAACATTAACCCAGCAACAAATTACCTTTGAGCTAGAAAATAATGCTCAGGGTATACTGGGCTATGTGGTGCGCTGGATTGACCAAGGCGTCGGTTGCTCGAAAGTACCTGATATTAATAATGTAGGTTTAATGGAAGACAGAGCGACTTTGCGGATCTCGTCGCAATACTTAGCTAATTGGCTTGAACATGGCTTATGCAGTGCAGAAGAAGTGATGGCGGCACTGAAAAAAATGGCTGCAGTGGTAGATGCTCAAAATGCAGGCGATCCACTGTACATTAATATGGCCCCTAATTTTGACGGCATAGCCTTTAAAGCGGCTTGCGACCTTATATTTAAAGGTAAATCGCAACCTTCTGGTTATACAGAGCCTTTGTTACATGCATACAGGATCCAAGCTAAAGCAGGTTAATCTTTAGCGTTAATACTGGCTCTGTGTTTATGTAGTCACTCAATCAATAAGCCCTGATCTTGCAAAGATTAGGGCTTTTTTGAATGTTCAAGTTGGGGGATGAGATTAAGCCTACGCTCACCTTAACGGCACCCACTTAGTGAAAGCCTAGGACAGTGTCAGATATTCAGCCACTTGGAGTAGGTGGCCGCATTGTTCAATATCTTCAACCAGTACAGTTTTTGTTTTAGAACATAAACCTCTTTTGAGTTATCCCCCCAACGGGGGATGCCTCTGTGACTCCCATATCGCATGCTGAACTTAGGCCAATAGAAAGGAGAGAATAATGAAAAACTTTATCAAGCTTAGCGTATCGGCCTTGGCTGTTGCGGGTGTATTAGCACTTAATGGTTGTGGTAGTGATAGTTCTACCACGCCACCAACTCCAGAGCCCCAACCAACCGTGTTGACGGGGATCTTTTCTGATAGTCCTGTGGCAGGCATCGGCTATGAGACAACAGATCACAGTGGGGTAACCGACGCTCAAGGACAGTTTAGTTATAACGAGGGAGAGGCTGTAGAGTTCTATATTGGGGCGACACGCTTCCCGAGTGTTATGGGGCAGGCTGAAGTCACACCGATGGATCTTTATCAAACGGAATCAGCCAATCATACCGGGGTAATTAATACCCTGCGATTACTGCAGTCGCTTGATACAGATAATGATCCCGACAACGGTATTCAGTTGGCAGAAGATATCCATGTAACTTTAGCGGGTCACGAAATAGATCCCACTGCCGACAACTTCGATGAGCAGGCAGAGCAAGCACTTGTCACATCAGGAGGGACAGCAGAAGAATTGGTTGATGCTGATGATGCATTGGCTCATTTTGGTCAGAGTCGTGCTTATCAATTGACAGATTTAACTGGGCAGTGGCATACGGTGTTCTTTACCACCCCTGTTGCTGGTACTTACTCTCAAGATGCCTTTAGTTATGCTGTTGAGGAATGGAGTGTCGATGCTGAGGCTAATGTCACTATGGTTGCCAAAGTCAAAAGTGATGGTGAATTAGACACGGATACTTTTAAAGCCGACCTTAGCAATACAGGGATGTTGAGCTTTGCTGAAGTTGAAAATCTTGATATGGGATTAAGCAGTCAAAAAGATAAGATAGCCAACTACTTTACCGAAGATAATGAGCAGGAGCTTGGGCTTTCAATCAAGTTAGCCGGGGATCAGCAGTTAAGCGACCTTGAAGGTATGTGGTGGGGAACCGGAATAGAAACGCCTGTAAGTGCTAACTTCAATCAGAATGAGTTTGGTGTTTGGCTCGATAAGGTCGTGGTTGATGCGCAAGGTAAAGCTGATATTACCGAGTTGACAGTGGGGAACAAACAAGCGGAATCAGAAGTTGAAACGGTTCAGTTTGCGATGGATGAGCTAGGCAAGATCACTATCGAGGATGACGACGAATCTGCTGTCACTTACCTGTCGCGTGGTAAAGATGTCATTTTACGCCATAGCTATAAAGATACCCGTCAAAATATGTCAGTATTGCTAAAGGCCAATATCGAACCATCTCTTGCTGACTTAGAGGGATTTTGGCGTCTTTATAACCTTCAGATGCCTGATGATGGCAGCATGAATGCCGATGGCTTTGGCTATTGGATTGTTGAATTGGATATTGATGCTGATGGGCTTGCTACTTGGAGTCATGTGGCGACTTCTGAAGATGAGACGTTAACAGAGCAATCTATGCAGATGCAGTTAGTTGATGGTCGATTTGTAGGTGAAGAAGATAACTGGCTGATGAACCAAGATAAAGACCTGATGGTCGTCGTCTCTCAGTGGGCGGAAGGAGATAATCAATTCTCAGCTTATGCGATTGCGATTAAGCAAATTAAACCATAATGCTGTTACTGTTGAAATAGTACTAAGCCTGCAGAGTGAAGCAGGCTTTTTTTATCTTATTTGCCCACTGTTAAAGCCAATGGTGACCAATAGTTGATTATGGTTATAGCGCCATAACAGCTGATTCTGATGTTTAGATCCTGTTTTGTGTAGAACACTTTTAATCTGGCTCTTTATGGTTTCTTTGCTGACTTGGCGTATACCTGCGATATCCGAACCTGAGTGACCGCAAATTAATAGGGTTAAAACTTGGTATTCTGCTGGAGTGAGCTTAACAGGACGTTGTTTAACAGGGATTGGAAAGTGTTCCTGACAACGACACAAGGCTTTATCTTGCTCGATATTCGCTAGTTGGTGAGCATGAAAGGCGCTCACCCATGGCTGCATAGAGTGGCCTAGTTTCTCATGTAATCGCCGAGTGCCTCCACTAAATACTTCATTAAGCGAATGAGCTGTAAACAATAAGTATAAGTGTTGGTTAACAGTCACCAGTAAGCTTAGAGTCGAGCGATAGTGAACATAGGGTAATAAACTCTCACAGCTGACTTCATCCGGAAGTTGATCGGGCTTGATCAGTTTCTCCATTATCTGCGAACTGTTTATCAAGCCTTTTTTTAGATAAGCATTAAAAAAAACATCGTGTCGCCAATGTTGCTGGTAAAACTGAATGTCTTTTTCTGATATTTCTGCTGACCAAGTGTGTAGTCGCTTTAAGCAGCTATCAATAATCGTAATGCTGGTTGCATCGGCCTGTAACGTTTCTGATAGATAGCTAAAGTCTTCGCCTTTAACCCCTGTTGTAGATATGTTTTCGATTAATTGATATTGCCAATTGGAAAACAGATCCCAATTCATAAAGCCTCCTTGCAAAGCTATCAAATATTTTAAATGTTAACGTTAACTTAACAAAGCTCGCAGAAGGTAAGTTGATTAAGATCAAAAAAACGGGTTAAGACCGAAGATAATGAATACAGCAGCTTACAAAATCAAAATCCAAGCCACCCATTATCAATCAATAACATAACGACCTTTTGGTATGCTCGCAAGTGAACTCACCTGATTGAGTAGTCGTTGGCTTTGCGAGTCTATTGCATGAGCAAGATTTGAAACAAATACATAGCCACCCATTATTTTGAAGTTATAACATAACGCCTTTCATTTTGAGTTGCTAACACCAACAATCATTTACTGAAGGGATGAACCCTGCCAAAGGACTGAAAATTTCATAATTAATCGCCAAAATTAAGTCATAAACTAAATTCAATCCAGCAGAAAAGCTTGATATCAATCAAGTGGGGAATACTTTTACTTGAAATTAAGAAATGATTTATTAAGCGCACAACCATCGCTGACAGTTAGCTGCACCTTGTCGCCGCTTGCGCTCTAGATGTTCACAATATTCAGTTAATGCAGGTAACGCCCCTACAGCTCCTTTAAATAATGCACCAAACTCAGTAGTGATTTTTAACCAGTTTTCAGCAGGAATATTCAATCTATTGAGAATATCCTGGCTACTCGCGCTTATGGCACCGCGTTTGTCATCACGAATAATCCGCCCTGTATCTTCAACCAGCACAATGTAATCTTTGACGCTAAACATCAAACCATTAGGCATATCCATACGTTCATTGCCCACAAAAGGCAGTAACTCCGCGGGTTGCTCACCTTTCATGGCTGAGTTGATCCGGCGCTGAATGCTGGTGTAATCGGAGCTTTCAGGGGCTGTAGTCATCTTGGCGCGGATAGGGTTTAAGTCCACATAGGCCATGCACGCAAGTACTGCAGCTTCATCTAATAATGCTTGGGATTTAAAGCGCCCTTCCCAAAATCGACTAGTGCAGTTATCTTCTTTATTGGCCATTCGGGCAATAGGTTCACACAGTGAGCGCATAAACCAACTGATATCAGTCAAGCGTAGGCGATATTGAGTGATACAGTCATTCACAGCCTGTAACTCAAATTCATTAAGCGCTTCACCTTTAACAAACTTATTGGTCAGCAATGTGCCTTTAAAGCCTTTATGCCATTGGATAAGCACTTCTTTATCAGACCATTTTTTGGCGGTATCGATATCCACTTTTAGCACCACATGTAAATGATTACTCATCACCGCATAAGCACAAATATCAATAGCAAAAATCGTCGCAAGCGCCAAGATACGAGAATCGACCCACTCGCGGCGATGCTCATAGTTATCACCAGAACTTGCATCAAAACCACATAGAAAGGCTTTACGCACCACTCTAGAACAGCAGTGGTAGTAAGGCGTATCTTCTAAGCTCACGAGTGTTTCCCTAGGTCTGGCCATCATCAATCACCGATTATTAAGCAATAACTAAAGCCTAGTTCAGTGTTGATAATTTAGCCACTTGGAGTGGGTGGCCATGTTATTATTGTATAAATAACAAGTAAGATTCAAACAATATCAACACTTTAATAAAATTAACCAGCCCACATCTAATATATTTGACTTATTAGGTTCCCAAAACAAAAAAAGCGACCCTAAGGTCGCTTTTTTAATGCTTCAAATTCCTACCAACCCAACAACACCATAATTGCGTCGCTGGCGATGATAAGACAAGGAAGCCGATGCTTTTAGCCACGGAGTTGACTGGTGTCAATGAGTAGCTAAAAGTGTCGGCAGACGCCGTATTATCAAGCCCAAGCAGCAATTATTCGTAGTCGCTAATAGGCACGCAACTACACATTAGGTTACGATCCCCATACACATCATCAATACGGTTAACCGTTGGCCAAAACTTATTCGCCTTAACCGCTGCTGATGGGAACACGGCTTCTTCACGGCTGTAAGGACGTGAATCAAACGCTGGGTCCATAATGTCTGCCATGGTATGTGGCGCATTGTGCAGTGGGTTGTTGTCTTGTGGCCATTCGCCTGACTCGACTTTAGCCACTTCATTGCGGATTGCTATCATGGCTTCAACGAAACGGTCTAGCTCTACTTTTGACTCTGACTCTGTTGGCTCAATCATTAAAGTACCTGCTACAGGGAAGCTCATGGTTGGGGCGTGGAAGCCGTAGTCATTTAGACGCTTAGCAATGTCCATCTCAGTGACGCCAGATGCTTCTTTAAGTGGACGCAAATCGATAATGCACTCGTGGGCTACGCGATCATTACGGCCAGTAAATAATACTGGGTAATGGGCCGACAGCTTCTTCATCACATAGTTAGCGTTAAGTAGCGCCATTTGGGTTGATTGCTTAACCCCTTTTGTGCCTAACAGCTTAATGTACATCCAGCTAATAGGTAGGATGCTAGCACTGCCGTATGGCGCGGCTGATACTGCGCCATTATGGTCGCTTTCGCGGCCTGGTTTGACAACTTTATGGCCTGCAACAAACGGCGCTAAATGCTTTTTAATGCCGATTGGGCCCATTCCTGGTCCGCCGCCGCCATGTGGAATAGCAAAGGTTTTGTGTAGGTTAAGGTGTGATACATCAGCGCCGATAAAGCCCGGTGATGTAAGACCTACTTGTGCGTTCATGTTAGCGCCATCAAGGTAAACTTGACCGCCATGTTGATGAACGATTTCACAGATTTCGCTGATTGATTCTTCATACACACCGTGGGTCGATGGGTAGGTGATCATAATGCACGATAAGTTATCAGCAAGCTCTGCCGCTTTCGCTTTTAAGTCTTCTAAATCAACGTTACCGTCTTTATCACAGGCTGTAACGACTACTTTCATGCCAGCAAGCTGGGCAGAAGCGGGGTTAGTACCGTGAGCAGATTGGGGGATTAAACAGATGTCTCTGTGCCCTTCGCTGCGTGACTCGTGATATTTCTTAATCGCTAACAGGCCAGCGTACTCGCCCTGCGCGCCAGAGTTTGGCTGAATACACACTTCGTCGTAGCCCGTAATGTTAACGAGAAAATCTGACAATTCGTTAATTAACTGAGTGTAACCTTGGGCTTGTTCAAGCGGGCAGAATGGGTGCATGTTGGCAAATTCAGGCCAGCTTACCGGTAGCATTTCAACGGCGGCGTTTAACTTCATGGTGCAAGAACCCAGCGAAATCATTGAGTGATTTAAGGCTAAATCTTTATTCTCAAGACGCTTGATGTAACGCATCATTTCAGTTTCGCTTTGGTAGCTACTAAATGTTGGGTGAGACAATATCTTGTCGTGACGGATGAGATGAGCAGGAATTGATCCCTCGCCTTCGCCAAAAGCAGCGCCGCCAATGATTTCAGCATCGAGTGTTGCTACATCTAGACCGTGGTCAGCACCTAAGATGACATCAAATAACTGAGCGATATCGTCACGGGTGGTGGTTTCGTCAAGGCTGATGCCGACGATACCGTCGTGGTCGATACGTAGGTTCATTTCAGCAGATAATGCACGTGCGTTAACCGCATCAACATCAAGGCCTGATAATGAAAGGGTGTCAAACCAAGTGCTGTTAACTAACTCAACGCCTTTGGCTTTTAGGCCGACGGCTAAGATGTCTGTTAAACGGTTAATACGGCTGGCGATATTTTTAAGGCCAACGGCGCCGTGGAATACCGCGTAAAACGACGCCATATTGGCTAATAAGATTTGCGCAGTACAAATGTTTGAGTTGGCTTTTTCGCGGCGGATATGTTGCTCACGAGTTTGCATCGCCATACGCAGGGCTTTATTACCGCGGGTATCTTTTGATACGCCAATAATACGACCTGGCATTGAACGTTTGTGTGCATCACGTGCAACGAAGAATGCCGCATGTGGTCCGCCGTAGCCCATTGGTACGCCAAAACGCTGAGCGCTACCAAATACGATATCTGCGCCCATTGAACCCGGTGACTTAAGCAGTACCAGTGACATGATGTCAGCAGCAACAGTCACAATCGCTTTCTTTTCAGCAAGCTTAGCGAACAGTTCAGTGTTGTCGGTGATTTCACCAAAACGGTTAGTGTACTGGAATAATGCGCCGAATAGCTCGTAGTTTGCGGCTTCGCTTGCTGGGCCAACGATAACTTCAAAACCAAAGCATTCTGCGCGAGTTTGCACTACGTCTAATGTTTGTGGGAATACGTCGTCTGCCACGAAAAAGATGTTGGCTTTTTTGGCTTTTGATACGCGCTTGGCCATGGCCATTGCTTCAGCGGCGGCGGTTGCTTCATCAAGTAATGATGCTGAGGCGAGATCAAGTCCAGTTAAGTCCATAGACACTTGTTGGAAGTTAAGAATGGCTTCTAAACGGCCTTGGGCGATTTCTGGCTGGTACGGGGTGTACGCTGTATACCAACCCGGATTTTCAAACACGTTTCGTAAAATGACATTGGGTACTTCTGTACCGTAGTAGCCCATACCGATATAGCTTTTAAAGACTTTGTTTTTGTCAGCTATGCCGCGGATGTAAGCGGTGCCTTCTGCTTCGCCACATGAATCACCAATGGTCAATTCTTGCGGTAAACGAATTGAACCAGGCACTGTTTGTGCGGTTAAGTCTTCGAGCGATTCTGCGCCAACAAAATTCAACATTTCTTGCTGTTGAGTTTGGCTTGGGCCGATATGACGGCTTAAAAACAATTCGTGTTGCTCTAATTGAGTTAGGGTCTGCTTTGTCATGAGAAATCGTGTTCCAAATCTGCCAGTATTTTGCGGTAGGGCATCAATAGCTGGTCTAGGAAAAAAATGTTGTAATGCAATACTTATACGCGGGACGTAAGGATCGCTAATGCCTTTAAATATTTAAAGGTAAAACAAAAGAAGCTCCCAAGGGAGCTTCTAGTAGCGTCGACGATTATTCTTCGTCAATCACTTCTTGGTAACCGTCAGCGTCTAACAAGTTAGCCACTTCAGCTTCGTCTGAAGGCTGAACTCGGAAGAACCAACCTTCGCCAAATGCTTCGCTGTTTACTAGCTCTGGTGAGTCTTCTAATGCTTCGTTTACGGCAATTACTTCACCTGAAATCGGTGCATAGATGTCTGATGCAGCTTTTACTGATTCAGCTACGGCGCAATCTTCACCGGCTGTCACTGTGTCGCCAACTTCTGGTAATTCAACGAATACCATGTCACCTAATAGCTCTTGTGCATGCTCAGTGATACCGACAGTGTAAGTGCCGTCTTCTTCTTTGCGGATCCACTCATGAGATGATGCATATTTAAGTTCAGCTGGAATGTTGCTCATTGTCGTAATTCCTATATCTATAAATTTAAAGCGTAATCGTTAGTGTTATTTAAGTGCTGGCTAACAACCTCATTAGCAACACTTTTATTATTCAGTGACTTCAATACAAGCATTTATAACACTTTGGTTAGAATGCCTGTTTACCATTTCTGACAAAGCTTGGCGCTATTACTTTAACAGCTACGCGCTTTTTACGCATTTCCACTTCAGCGGTATCGCTAATGCCTTGGGGTACTCTTGCCATGGCAATTGAGTAGCCTAAGGTTGGCGAGAATGTGCCGCTAGTAATTGAGCCTTGGTGCTCTAGGCCGTCTGCATCAGTAAAGAATACTGGCATGCCGTGACGCAGTACGCCTTTTTGTTCCATGACTAGGCCAACTAATTTGTCAGGTCCAGCGGCTTTAATAGCCGTTAATGCTTCGCGGCCAATAAAGTCGCGCTCGCTTGGTTCCCATGCGATAGTCCAGCCCATGTTAGCGGCTAATGGGTTAACGGTTTCATCCATATCTAAACCATAAAGGTTCATGCCTGCTTCTAAACGCAGGGTGTCACGTGCGCCTAGTCCACAAGGCTGTACGCCTGCTTCGAGTAGTGCTTGCCATAAGTTTTCAGCCTCTGCTTCAGGTACGATAATTTCGTAGCCAACTTCACCGGTGTAACCCGTGGTAGCAATAAACAGTGAACCTGCTTGCACGCCAAAGAATGGCTTCATGCCTTCAACGGCGGCGTTTTGCTCAGCGCTGAATACAGTGGCGGCTTTGGCTTTAGCGTTAGGGCCTTGAACGGCAATCATCGCCAGTTCAGGGCGCTCAGTAATCGTCACCTCAAAGCCTGCAGATTGTTTTTCCATCCATGCTAAATCTTTTACCCGAGTTGCTGAGTTAACCACAACGCGGTAATGGGTATCGCTAAGATAATAAGTGATAAGGTCGTCAATGACGCCAGCATTGTCATCTAACATGCCGCTGTATAGCGCCTTGCCAGCAACTTTAAGCTTAGCAATATCATTTGCTAATAATTTGCGTAGAAATGCACAAGCATCGGTACCCGTCACATCAACCACTGTCATGTGTGATACATCGAACATACCTGCGTTTTGACGCACAGCGTTATGTTCTTCGATTTGTGAACCGTAGTTAAGTGGCATGTCCCAACCGTGGAAGTCTACCATCTTGCCATTTGATTCTAAGTGCTTGTTAAAGAGTACAGTTTTATTAGCCATTATTATCTCTTTTTTATGAACCTTCTGAGGGTAAAACTAATGAAGGTATTTTATAAATGCGCCAAAATTATACCCACAGGGTTAATTTTGTATAGTAGGAAATTTTCTAATCTGAGACTTTGTCATTAGTTTAGCTAATGCGACTATAGGCGTTTTAATATCTTTATTTACGCCAACTCGGCCCATCCCCTGATATATAAGGATTTTTAGGCCGAATTAGCTAAAAAATTTAATCTCGACAAAGCTTAGGAAGTTTCACTTTATTGCCTATAGCCTGTTTGATGAACACTGTTTTTAGTCCTGCGACATTATCAACTAGGTTTAAACCCAGATCTCTAAAGGCTTTTTTAACTGGATTGCTACCGGAAAATAGTCTTTTAAACCCTTCCATTGCGCTAATCATTTCAATGGCATCAGCTTTTCGCCAGCGCTCAAGGGCGCGAAGGTTGGCGTAATCACCGAGATCTTTACCCGCTTCATGTAACTCGCTAACGGTTTCGATAATACTGGCCGCATCTAAAAAGCCTAAGTTAACCCCCTGACCTGCTAACGGATGGATTGTATGGGCGGCGTCACCGGCTAAAATCAAACGATGACGGGCAAAATGACGGGCATAACGCATCCGTAATGGGTGCGATTGGCGCGAGCTGACCAGTTCACAAATGCCTAAACGACCATCTGATGCTGCGGTTAAGGCTTTTGAAAACTCATCACTTGATAGCGCTAATAATTCTTTTGCTTGCTGGGGCGATACTGACCACACGATTGAGCATAAATTGTCTTCATACAATGGCAATAAAGCTAATGGGCCATCGGCTAAAAACACTTGGCGGGCGGTAGCATCGTGGGGCTCACTGGTGCGAATAGTGGCGACAATGGCGTGATGACCATAATCCCAAAAGGTTAATGGGATTTGGCATTGGCTACGCACCCAAGAATTGGCGCCGTCAGCGGCAATCACTAGGGCGGCGCTTAAGTTGTCGCCGTTATCTAGGGTAAGCCATGATTCACGCTCACCAAAGGCGATGCGCTCTAGTCGCTGACCTTCTAGGTGGGTGATGTCCGAGAGTTCAGCGGCGCGTTTTGCTAAGGCAAAGCTGATGGCTTGGTTTTCGATAATCGCCCCAAGGGATGGCTCGCTAATGCTGGCGGCATCAAAGGCAATTTTACCTAAACCGTCTTTGTCCCACACCGCCATTTTTGAATATGGGGTAGCGCGGGCGCTATCAATGTACTGCCAAGCACCTAAGTTGGTAAGTAGTCGCTCACTGGCTTTGTTAATGGCACTCACTCGAAGGCGTGGCTCACCTGACACAGCCTCTGTTTGGCCCGCATCAATCACCACAACGTTTAAGTTTGCCTCGGCTAAACCGATTGCCGTTGCCAAGCCAACCATACCACCGCCAACTATGGCTACATCATAGGTCTGAGTTTGAAACATGTTAATCCTTAATCTTCAATCGGTTTACTGAGATGCTTTATTACTGCACTTGCAATCTTTAGACGCTTTTCCAGCCCATGGCTTTATGGGCAATCGGCGCTTTAAGCGGCGGACACCATGACAATAATCTTAACCCTAAACTGCGCCCAGCCACTAGCGGCCAATACTGATTTGAGAAGCCACGCACTAAAAACTCAACATTGTTGATGGTGGCCATTCTATCTTGCTGTCTTGATGCAAGATAATGATGAATAAGCGAGCTGTGGCCAAGATCTAAACTTTCAATGCCAGCATCAATACTTGTATCAATACTGCTTTTAATGCTGGTTTCAATACTTGTTTCGACAGCATCAATTAATCCAACCACATCACGTAGACCTAGGTTAAAGCCTTGACCTGCAATGGGATGTAAAGTTTGCGCCGCATTGCCAATAAACACAGTGCGATGATAAATCGGTCTTGGCATGTAAGATAAGATTAATGGATAACTGACCCGTAAGCCGACATCAGTAAAGCGCCCGGCGCGATTGCCAAAAGCCTGTTGCAACGCGGCTAAAAAGTCGGCTTTGTCACAGTGTTTAAACTGCTGGGCTTGCTCAGCATCTAGCGCCCACACTAATGACAGCCGAGTTTTACCATTTATTGGCGCCATGGGTAATAAGGCTAATGGGCCAGTATCAGTGAAACGCTCATAGGCCCAACTATTGTGAGGTTTATCAGTTTGGACATTGGCCACCAGCGCCACTTGTTCAAATTCAACTTGAGTCACATCTTGTTTTAACGCTTGGCGCACTTTGGAGTGAGCACCATCTGCAGCCACTAACAACTTGCTGCGAATTTGCTGGCCGTTATCAAGGGTTATCGTGTGACCATCCATATCGGTTTCAAGCTGAGTTAGGCTTGCTGGGCAGTGCAATTTAATATCCGCTTGTTGAAGTTGATCAAACAAGACTTTACCGACTTTCGCTAGCTCAACCACTTGCCCCATTGATGGCAGGCCAAATTGCTCAGCGTTAAGCTCGGTCATGCCAAAGTGACCGCGATCTGAGATATGAATATTTTCAATATCGCTGCCAAGGCTGGCGATACTTGGCCAGATCCCTAACTGAGTTAACTCAAATACTGAGCCATGGGCAATGGCGATTGAACGCGAGTCAAACCCTGGGTGATTATCATCAGTTTTTTGCGCTTCAATTAAGGCGATAGATAAAGGACGATTTAAAAGACCTGCATGTTTAGCGGATAATTTTTCTGATAATTTTGCTAAACCCAGCGCTAAACTGGCACCAGCCATAGCGCCGCCAACAATAGTGATATCCACCTGTTGTGGTGGCTGTTGTGGTGGCTGTGGTAATTGGGCACTTGCCTGTTTGCTATCTGTCTTCGCGTTTAACTCAGTCATAAAGCCTGTTCTTATTGTTTTTGTTAATTATGATATGAATTGAATATTGTTATGATGGTATTGCTATTGGCCATGTAGCTAGTTCAGCTCTGGTTCGTGTTCTGGCTGAGCTCAAGTATCTGTGATGCCAGAGGACTTTTCACCCCGAGCCAACACGGCCCAAGGCGAAAGCTACATTCTAATTAGTGCAGCGGCGCTAATGGGGATTCTTCATCTAATGGCATTTCAGGGCCAAACTCTGAGTAACATAAAATAGCCGCCATTCTGACAAACTCGTGCAACTCGATAAATGCAGCTTCTGATTCATCATCATCGCTGACATCAAATTCCACTTGAGCAATAGCGCCTAAATCTTGGATAATTTCGCGCACATCAGTTGATGCGCCGTTAAGCTTTGGCTGAATAAGCGCAATAGCGGTTAAGTAGCTTTGTACCCATAGGGCTAAGCACTCTAAGCGCAAGCTGAGTAGCTCTTCTTCTTCTGGTAATAACGGCGTAAAACCAAATTCAGCATCGCTTAAGCGAGTCGCTGTGTCTTGGAATAATTCATTAATAAGTTGTTGCAGTTCAGTGCTGACTGCTTGACCGTCATTCATCAATTCAAGTAATGGCTTTTGCCAAGCTAATTTTGCTTGATCTACCCCACCACAAATTAAACCAACTAATGCGCCATGCACCTCAACAGGATGCTGACCAATTTCAGCTGAATCTAACGCTTGTTTTAGTTTTTCAATACATAAAGAAGGAGGGGTTGCCATGATATTGTTCCAGTTATATTCGATCAGATGCAATGCTAGCAGAGTTAATAACTGCCACCAAATTGTTCATTGCGATTTGCTAAGTATAATAGCAAATTGACCAAAGCTTCACTAACCCCGCCGCTATAAAGCTAAAGCTGATATAAACTGTCTTGTCTATAACGCAATCAACTAAGCGTTTTGCACCAAAGCGAGTATTCTTAAACGGTAAACTGTTCGATGCCATTAATTTGTAAAAATAGAAATGACGATTGTAACGCCTATTGCAATGACGGCTTGTATTAGCCTTGAGCTAGGCGCTTAACGAGTTATCCTGCCTGACGTGTAGGGAACGTGTAGAGAGTTTAGCCATAATTATGTTTTAAGATTAATTATGCTCAGACAACAAGCAAATAATCGTAAAGGCGGCGAGTTACCTTGCACTTTTAATAGTAGCGCTATATAGTCCGCAAATAGACTAATACCGTTATCAACTGTGGTAAAAGCGTAATGCTAAGGCGTTATCGCGAGGTAAGTCGTTAACCTGCTACAATTTTTATTTTTCGACAAATAAGGATCTTCAGCGAAGCATGAGTAATAGTGCTATTGATATCTCCCTGTTAGGGCGCACCTACTCGATTAATTGTCCTAAGGGACAAGAGGATGCTTTGCGTGCGATTGCCAAGGGTGTCGAGCAGCAGCTTTCTACATTAAAAACACGTACCAACAATTTGAGTCGCGAAGAATTAGCCATTATGGCCGCGTTAAATATTGGTCATGAGTTGTATGAAGAGCAGCAAAAAAATCAGCAGTATATGGCGCAAATGGATGAGCGTATCTCGTTATTACAATCAACGTTAGAAAACTCGTTGCTTGAACGAACCACCAAGAAAGGTTAACAATTTTAGAATTATGTACTGCCGCTAGTAATGGCTAACGGTACCTGGTTCAACCCTGTTTTGCTCCCTGGGATATTCGCTTGTAGGTTATGTCCCTGTGCCGATATTTACAAACCCAGGGTGAATGCTTTCATTGACATTGCGTATGCTCGGCTCGTATCGAGAAACCTTAGGATATGAACATTTTCCCGCCTTGAACCTACGGTTCAAGGGCTGCACCGACGGTCGGTATTCTGGGGAGCAATTTAATTTAAAACAAACCACCTCAATGGTGGTTTTTTTATGGCCAAAATTAGCGCTTAGCTACTCACCCGCCAAGCCCTTAATCATCCAAGCAATTAACCATCCAAGCCCTTAACCATCCAAGCCCTTAACCATCCA
>NZ_JBFRKG010000051.1:0-4863 GCF_041469325.1 Shewanella sp. 10N.286.51.B8 | reverse complement strand
GACCGCCAAGGATGGTGGGAGTGTCATTATTTGTCTGGAACAAATTTGACCAAAACATGGCGAAGTTTCACAGTGTGAAGCGCTCTGAGCGAGAGGCATGGATGCCGAACTGGCCGTTTAACATGGATGTTATTTGTTTTGGCAGAGCTTACATGGACCTTTTGATTTATATAAAGAGTGCAGCGTCTCGCAGTTGTATCTGCACAAAAGGTCGCTCTTTCACATCTGACCCATAGGGATTTGGGAAATGTCATGATGATGTCGGGAACATCATTGACCATGTGATCGCGACATTTGTATATCCTATACATCACCTGCGGCAGGCAATGGATTAGATTGAAGTGATGATCTAGCATAACTGAGCCAATTAAAATGAAGTATAAATTTGGTGCCAGTAACACGTCCATGCCTCAAAACGAGTTGGTGCTAGCAATGGGATAATCAGCATAACCTTACTTTTTCTAATCGATTATGACCGCCTTACTTGTCGTCCAAATGACTGGTTGCCTATACAGGTATAACTGATTTTCTCCAAATTGAGATAATTCTGGCGCCAAAGGATGCGTAAAATGAGCTTTTTACGCATCGATAATTTTGTAACATTCGAGAAAACCCATACATATCAATCTACTGCGAAATTTTTTAAAGTGTTGTATAGACCTCGTAAACAAAGACGCATTCTTTTTCCGGCAGTATTTTGAGCATTACTTACGTATTCGCGAAAATATTCGATTTACAACAAGGACTTAGCGATGGTATCTTTGAGGTTTGAATTGAGCAGCCTGGAACATTATTGTGCTGCTATTGAATAAGCTGTTAGCACCTTTAGAACGCGCAAAAAAATACATTGAAGGGATACAATGAGTATAATATCTAGATTATTTGGGAAAAAAGAAACTGTATTTGAAAATGGATTAGTGGCAAATAATCAGATAGATAATCCACTTAGTCTCCAGGTTCTTTTTAGTGGCATCTTCGATCTAGATAATACTGAGCTGGGACACTCTTTTCGCTCTTATCATCCGAGTTTATCAGATGCGAAATTTGAAATTGATGAAGAACTAAAAAACAATGGGACGCCTATTGGTATGATAGGCTGGAACAAGCATGTAATTCAGGTTGTTGGATTTGATCAGCCAATGCCAAGTGAAAGTCTAGAAAGCTGCATAACCCCGTCTCATTACGCTCAGGATTTAAAGGATAGAGCAAGAGCTCACGAGAGCCATCTTATTTTGTATTATAAAGGATACGATAGTAATCCAATAAACCAGTATGCCTCGATGGCACTAGTTGCCGGATTCTTGTCTAGAGTTGGTGCTATTGTAATAACAAATGAAAGTGCTCTAACATCATTTCCAGCAAAAGCTCTATGTGGCGATGAAGTTGATGGGGATATAGTTGAGCTTCTTGGCACACTGCCTTTACCGGTACTTTTCTGTGGCTTTGTGAAATATGAGATTGAGGGAATTAATGGAGTCTGGTTAAGAACGTATGGTGCTCCGCAATTAGGTTTAGCAGATATGGCGTCATTAGTTGAAGATCATTCCTTTAGCCAGAATATATTGGATATTTTCAATAATGTTTTCTGTTATTTATTGAAGTCAGGTGCGCAATTCAGTGAGGGGAATACTATGCAAGTTGGAGATGATGTATATATGAAATTACGATTACCATCTGATACTGAATATTTTTTAGTAAGTGAACATGGCTTATTCGTTGCTGAATTTATATCAGAGATGGAAATAAATCAGTGCTAACAAGCGCCTGCAATCTGGCCTCCGGCCACTGTCACCTTTTTTGCAAAGAGCCGCAAAAAAGGCGCCAGTAGCTTCCGGCAGTTGAGGCGGGCGTTATGTGCTTCGGCACTGTTATATCATCAGGAATTTTTAATACCAAGGAGTAATAAATGGTTAAATTAGTAGTGGCGGCATCAGTTTTAGTATTAGCTGGTTGTGCAAGCCAACGTCCAGATCTATCTCAGGAAGAATGGAAATTAAGGGAGTATAACAATCACAATAAGCAGGAAGTTATAGCTGCTGCGCGAGAAGTCATTCGACTTTCAGATCCTAGTGACGTTAATTTTGAGAATACATCAGATGGATTTAATGCAAATAGAACATCTATTGGTTATTACGTTGTAGCAAATGAAATTGATGGATACGCATTTAATTTTGTCGCACAAGAAAAAAATGGCGTTACAAGATCTAGGTTAGAAATAGAAGAAACCGAAATAAACCAAAGCCTTCTTACTTTAGGGCTACCAGTTGGCAAAAATGGAAAACCAGAGCATCCCTACGTGTATGAACTTTTTTACTCACGCATGGCGTACTTACTTGGAGATAAGGATGAATGGCATAGATGCGATGATGCAGTAAGCAGAGTTTCTGCCAGATTTGGCTTACCGAATGATGCTAGAAAGTTAGGTATGGCGTCAATATGTGGTAAATTTTCAGATGATAACATCCCTAATTCAGCATCTAAAAAAGTAGAGCTTTTCTAATTAAGTGTTAACTAGCACATAACAAGCCATTCAAATAACAAGGCCACCCATTCTAGTTGGCTACAAACTCATCCTAAAGCAAAAAGTGTTGAGTTAAACGCTCACTTAGATGATGAAAGAGTTAAGTACTTTTAATGTGGTGTAATAGAAATTTAACAAGTTGCTTACAATAAAAATAACAAGGCCACCCATTCTAGTTAAAAATAACAAGGCCACCCATTCTAGTTGTTATGTTATAACTTCTAAATAATGGGTGGCTTTGTAACTCTTCTCAGGTTGGATTATAGCGGCTCAAAAATATTGGTAATCTAATTGAACGTGATCACCCACGAATATTTTTACATTTGAGTTTAAGAGTCATTAAATTGCTTTACTTCAAAGACATAGAAAATGTAGGATGATATTAATCAATAAATTAAGTGGGCAGCTTTATCGGTCGAACCGTTCAGTAAACTGTCATAATTCAGGGAGATTTTGGTGATGTCGTCATGGGAACAAGACATAACTCAAGCACTTGAAAATCTAGGCGGGGTTGCCAGTTATGATGACATCTATTCAGAAGTATCAAAACTAAGAAGAGATCTTCCTAAAACTTGGAAAGCTGTAATCCGCCGAAGAATTCAAGACTTGTCAGCGGATTCTGATGGTTTTAAAAAAGGTCAAAATCTGTTTTATTCGGTTAATGACTTAGGTGCTGGAGTATGGGGACTTAGAAACAAATTAGTTCACACTCCTAAAGCTGTGGATTTATCAGTGGGTATTAAAGAGCCAGAACGGGAATATACAATTACCTATCGTGTTTTGCGTGATACAAAATTAGCTAGAGAACTAAAATTGGTTCACAAAAATTCATGTCAAATCTGCGGTCTTCAAATTCAGCTACGAAATGGAAAATTGTACTCGGAAGCTCATCATATAATTCCATTAGGCACTCCACATAATGGTTCTGACACACCAGAAAACATTATTGTTTTATGCCCCAATCATCATGCAATGTGTGACTATGGTGCTATTGGGTTATCGCTAAAAGAAATTAAGCAGGTATCAAACCATAGTATTTCTCAAGAAAGCATCGATTATCATAACAAGGTAATCTGTGAAACTGAGTTATAACAAAGCGCTCAAGGGCGGCGCCAAATGCTGACTCAATCGAGTTTATTAACCTCATTGAATCAGTTAGACTTAAAAAAGATATGATGGAACACTATAATGAAAAGGAATTTCAATGAAATACGTACAAATCAAGCCTCATAATCAATTCAAAATTGCTTTGCAGCCCAGAGCCAGCATCAAAAAAAGAAAATTCCTATAGAGTAAATTCTACCCATTGAACAGGGCTCGGCATCGGCCTAGTCCAATAAGCGGTTTGTGCCATGCAAACAGCGCAAAGCATAAATACTAAAACGTTATGTCTTAAGGATAAATTAGATGAAGTATTGGAGAATGCAGTTACACCCTGATGATGGGAAAAGTTCGGGGTTCTATTCGCACCAAAGTGTTGCGGCGGGGTTTATTGGATTGGATTTTGCTACCGATACAGGTGATCTTCTGGCAGAGGACCATAGTGAAATTCTTTCGAGCCAAAAGGATTACGTAGATTTTGCACAGAAAATGGAGGTCGGAGATAAAGTGCTCGTTATCTCCCATCACTTCCCATTGGCCTTGGTTACAGTTGATAGTGAATACAATTACATAAGAAGAACCGAACCCCAAATTGGTGTCTGGTTCAGGCACTTTCGCAGAATTAAAGATGTAGTGTATTACTCAGACTTTAAAACCAATGCAAAATCATGGGATCAATACATCATGACTGACACAATTTCTATTCTCAAAAATCCTAACTCAAAGTCATTTAAGCTAATCGAGAGAATGAGCACAGTTGAGACATAACAATCTAATTTGACCTCCGCAAAGTGTCACCTTTTCTTCGAGTCAAAAAACGCCACTTTGCAACGGCAAATTAACAGCGCAACCCATAAATACTAAAACGTTATGCAGATAATGGAGTCTGGCTATATGGATAATAAATTGTTTCATACTCACTTTCGAAGTGAAAATATGCCAACTTGGCCTTGCCCTAAATGTGGTGCAAATTCACTTTCGTGTTTACCTGAAGGTTTTAATAAGCAATATAAAGAACCAATCGATATTGATCATCCTAATTTTTCACCTCACGACATTGAATATGTTTTTAGTATGAATTTAAAATGCACTATTCCTTCATGTGATTATAGGGTTATGGGTATTGGCTCTGGTGATGTGTCGCAAGAATATTTACATGATGGCTCTAATAATTGGGATTGGTTTGACAATTTTGAAGTTAAATTTTTCGAACCACCACTTCGTGTACTGGTCAACCCAAA
>NZ_JBFRKG010000050.1:0-50301 GCF_041469325.1 Shewanella sp. 10N.286.51.B8 | reverse complement strand
TTATTTAAAAACAATTTTCAGCGTCACTTTACAGTGAACTGATTTGGCGTGTAACCCATGCTAGTGCGTGGTTTGCCGTGTCAGTGGATGCGCATTATAGGCAGATTCTGAATTGGTGCAAGGGCTTTTTAAAAGTTTTTCGCATTATTTGCGATCTTTTTTATTAATCACACGTTACCCAGATTTTACCCCCAGTGTTATCCACAAAAACACTTGAGGCGACTGTTTTTTATACTATTTATTAGGTACAAAAAAGGCAGCTAAAAATAGCTGCCTTTTAAATTATTAAATATTGCGGTGTTTTAGGTCAGTTTACCGTGACACTGCTTGTACTTCTTACCTGAGCCACATGGACAAGGGTCATTACGGCCAACTTTCTCACCGTCTCTAATCACAGTTCTTGGCGTTGCTGCTTCAGCTTCTTTATTCTCTGTTAGCGATTCTGATGCTGCATGCTGGTATTCGCGTTGGATCTTGGCTTCTTCGTCACGACGACGCTGCTCCATATCATCAACATCTGATTGTGCTTGAACCTGTACCTTAGAGAGTACACTGATGACATCGTGTTTTAGTGACTCCAACATTTGTTGGAATAACTCAAATGATTCACGTTTATACTCTTGCTTTGGATTCTTTTGTGCGTAACCACGTAAATGAATACCTTGGCGCAAGTGATCCATTGCTGCTAAATGCTCTTTCCACAGACCATCTAATGTTTGTAGCATGACTGCTTTTTCGAACTGACGTAGCACTTGCTCACCAACCATCTGCTCTTTAGCTTTATATGCTTCGCTCCAGCTTGATACAATACGCTCACGTAAAGTTTCTTCGTGAAGGTCATCTTCTGTATCTAACCATTGTTGAATGGTTAGTTGAAGACCAAACTCTTGGGCAAGACGCTGCTCTAGACCTGGTACGTCCCACAACTCTTCTACAGACTGCTGTGGAATATATTGATCAATCACACCACTAACGACATCTTGTTCAATATTTGAAATGGTGTCTTCAATGCTTTCTGCGTCCATTAACTCATTGCGCTGAGAATAAACAACTTGGCGTTGATCGTTAGCGACATCATCATATTCAAGTAATTGCTTACGAATATCGAAGTTACGCGCTTCTACTTTACGTTGCGCATTTTCAATTGCACGAGATACCCAAGGATGTTCGATGGCTTCGCCTTCTTCCATACCCAGTTTTTTCATCATGCCAGATACTTTTTCAGATGCGAAGATACGCATTAAGCTATCTTCCATTGAAAGATAAAAGCGCGATGAACCCGCATCACCTTGACGGCCTGCACGACCACGAAGCTGATTATCGATACGACGTGACTCGTGACGCTCGGTGCCTAAAATGTGTAAACCACCCGAAGCAATAACTGCATCATGACGAACTTGCCATTCTGCTTTAATGCGAGCGATTTGATCTTCAGTTGGATCCTTTAATGCATCAACTTCAACTTTCCAGTTGCCACCTAACACGATATCGGTACCACGACCGGCCATGTTAGTTGCGATAGTCACTACTCCAGCGCTACCTGCTTGAGCAACAATGTCTGCTTCTTTTTCATGGAACTTGGCGTTCAATACTGAATGTGGGATCTTAGCTTGCTTTAATAAGGTCGCTAATAATTCTGATTGCTCGATTGATACCGTACCCACAAGCACAGGCTGACCACGTTCGCGACAACCTTTAATGTCTTCAATGATGGCATTGTATTTTTCTGTTGCTGTAAGATAAACCAAATCAGGCATATCATTACGTACCATTGGCTTATTAGTTGGTACCACGACGGTATCAAGTCCATAAATATGTTGGAACTCGAATGCTTCAGTGTCAGCTGTACCTGTCATCCCTGCTAGCTTCTCATATTGACGGAAGTAGTTCTGGAATGTGATTGACGCTAATGTTTGGTTTTCATTTTGAATGTTGACTGCTTCTTTTGCTTCAACAGCTTGATGTAAACCTTCTGACCAGCGACGACCTGGCATGGTACGGCCAGTATGTTCATCAACAATAATCACTTCACCGTCTTGAACAATGTAATCAACATCACGTTCAAATAAGGTATGCGCTCTTAATGCTGCATTTACGTGATGCAGTAATGAGATGTTAGCTGCTGAATACAGTGAATCACCTTCATTGAGCACACCTAGCTCAACTAACAGTAATTCAACTTTTTCTTGGCCACGCTCTGTAAAATGAACTTGTTTGGCTTTTTCATCGATACTGAAATCACCTTCACCAATCTCATCTTCTGTATCTTCTTTCTCTTGAACGATAAGGTTAGGAATAAGGGTGTTTACTTTGATATATAGCTCAGAGCTATTTTCTGCTGCACCAGAGATAATCAATGGTGTACGCGCTTCATCAATTAAGATTGAATCAACTTCATCAATCAGTGCGTAATGCAGCGGACGTTGAACTCGCTCTTGAGGAGAGAACGCCATGTTGTCACGCAGGTAATCGAAACCAAACTCGTTGTTAGTCCCGTAGGTAATATCAGAGTTATACGCTTCTTTCTTTTCTGCTTGACCAAGGCCTGCCACGTTAATACCAACGCTAAGCCCTAGGAATTCAAATAATGGACGGTTATTTTCCGCATCACGACGCGCAAGGTAATCATTCACGGTAATGACGTGGACGCCTTTACCGGTAATACCATTTAAATATGCTGGCAGAGTTGCGGTTAAGGTTTTACCTTCACCGGTTCTCATTTCAGCGATGCGGTTACTATCAAGTACCATACCACCGAGTAATTGCACATCGAAGTGGCGCATTTCGAAAACACGTTTAGATGCTTCACGCACTGTGGCAAATACTTCTGCCATAAGCGCATCTAAGGTTTCACCATTTTCAATACGCTGACGGAACTCGTCTGTTTTTGCTTTTAGTTGTTCATCTGTCAGCTTTTCATATTCAGCTTCTAATGCATTAATTTTAGTTACAACTTTACCTAAACCTTTCAAGGTACGGTCGTTACGACTGCCGAATACTTTTGTCAGTAATTTGCCTAACATCTTAATCACTTATCTCTTGTAGGTTGAGCTCAAATGAGCGACTTAACCGAAAATGTTATTAACTCGCTTTGCGATAGACGAACTTTCTTGGATCTATTTGCTGTCCGTTTCGCAAAACTTCGTAATGCACGTGGGGACCAGTTGAACGGCCTGTGCTTCCCATACTGGCAATTTTATCGCCTTTGGCAACGACGTCACCTAGGTTTACTGACATAGATTTGTTGTGTCCATAGCGGGTTCGAAGACCATTTCCATGATCAATTTCGACTAACCCACCATATCCAAGCATATTTCCAGACCACGTTACTACACCTGCAGCAGTTGCAATAACATCGCCGCCTTCAGTGCCCGCAAAATCAATACCTTTATGCATTGTTCTACGACCATTAAAAGGGTCATTCCGTAAACCGTAGGGCGAAGATAACCAACCTTTTACGATTGGCCGCCCTGATATATAACGTTCTTCATCTATATGGAGATTAGTTGACACTGTTTCAAGTAGAGACAGCTGAACATTATTATTATCAATTCTTGATACCAACTGGGTCATATCATTTAACAGTTGGTTTATTTCCACGCCTGTGCCTATTTCACTCAATCCTCCGACACCCACTTCTGTGGCAAAGTCGAATTGATCTTCGAGTAAATTATTTTCAGCAACTTGCTGACCGAGGGCTTCGAGGCGGGTAATTTTTGCTTGCATAGAGGCGACATGAGTCACCAATGTGGCTAATTGGGTTTCTGTTGCTTGTTTGAGGCTAATGACTTGCTGCTTTTGTTGCTCGCGCAACTTTTTATTTTCATCAACTTTGGTTTGTTGCTCAGCAAAACGATCGGCACTTTGTTGATAGATGCCGGTTCCCGCTACAACTAATAGGATAGGTAGAAGTAACCAACGCTTGCTAGGATGCCAGCGAGTTACTCCGTTTCGACCTTGGATAAAAACTGTTACACTCATAGCCTAACTCAGCCATCTTATTATCATATGAAAAAGCCCCCGCAAGATCTCAGTAGCTTACTACATCAATCTGGACAATTACCGGCATTGGCTGAAAAAGCAGAACTATTAAATCAACTTAATAATTACGTAAAGCAGAGTTTAACAGGTCCTGTTGTTGAACAGCTTAAAGTCGCTAATCTTCGGCAGGGTGTTCTTGTAATTGAAACTACATCGGCTGCTTGGGCTGCTAGAATAAACTTCCAAAAGACCAAATTACTGCAACAACTTAAGGAAGAAACCCTTCCAATGCTTACCGCTATAGAGGTTAAAGTTAACCCAGGGTTAGCAATATCACCAAGCAAAACCTCAACTAATTACGCAACTATTAGCCCTGTCGCGGCAGAACATTTACAAACGTTGGCTGATCATGTTGAAGGGTCACTAGGTGAAAAACTAAAACGGCTGGCTGCATTGGCCAGCCGTAATAGGCAATCTTAACTATATTATGCGAAAGACGCTGCGCCGGGTACCATAAAGCTTAACGGTACATCGACTTCATTTTCAAAGCTGACTAACTCCCACGCTTCTTGTTGGGCTAATAACGCTCTAACCAATTGGTTATTTAAAGCATGACCCGTTTTATACGCACAGAACTCACCAACAATGGCATGCCCTGCGACATATAAATCACCAAAAGCATCAAGAATTTTGTGCTTAACAAATTCGTCCTCATAACGCAGACCATCAGGGTTAAGGACACGATATTCATCAAGCACGACGGCATTTTCCATGCTGCCACCCAGTGCTAAGTTATTGGCTCGAAGATATTCAATATCTCGCATAAAACCAAATGTTCTTGCACGGCTGATATCTTTCACAAATGCAGATGTTGAAAAATCCATAACCATATGCTGTTGACTACGAGAGATTTCTGGGTGATTAAAGTCGATTTTAAAATCCACTCTAAAGCCTTTAAATGGCTTTAACTCTGCCCATTTATCGCCGTCTTCAACACGCACAGTTTTATTGATTTTGATATATTTTTTAGCGACTGCTTGCTCTTTAATACCTGCACTTTGCAGTAAAAAAACAAACGGACTTGCACTGCCATCCATAATCGGGATTTCAGGAGCATCAACTTCAATAACTGCGTTATCAATGCCAAGGCCTGCAAGTGCTGCAAATAAATGTTCGATAGTTGAAATGCGAACACCTTCATCATTAACTAATGCCGTACACATAGTTGTTTCACGCACAAGATGAGCCTTAGCAGGAATTTCCACTGCAGGGCTTAAATCTGTACGACGAAGTACGATACCAGTATTGACAGGTGCGGGCATAATGCACAGAGTGACCTTGTTGCCGGAATGAAGCCCGACACCAGTACTCTTCACCATCTTTTGAACAGTTCTTTGAAAAATCATTCAGTTACCCGTTTTAATCACTTTAAAATAAACATTCATGCGCTATATATACTGAGTTTACCCAGCAAGCTGAGGCGGTATACTACCATAAAATTGCCTTTTCACAAAAAAAGTACCATTTAGTGGTTTTTAATACGCCTCTACTTACACAAGCAACATTTTATCAACATCTTATGCATTCAACATTCTAACTTTACTACCAAACTGTAATTAATCAGCTTGTTTACGTAAAAATGCTGGGATATCTAAATAGTCACCATCTGCGCGAGCTGTTGGCTGTGCTACTGGTTGCTGAGCAGGAACAGCATTACCTGTTGGTGCAACATAATTTGTTGCCGCAACTTGCTCTTCAACTGGCTCAGCTTTAACTTCAATTGGTGCAGGCTCTGGGCGTGAAACTGGTTTTGTCACTAATTGAATATCAGGCTTTTTCTCTGCGCCGATACCTGTAGCAACTACAGTTACGCGTAGCTCTTCGCTCATTTCAGGATCAATTACTGCACCGACTACTACTGTTGCGTTATCAGATGCATAAGCTTTAACGTGGTTACCCACTGTTTCTAGCTCTTCAATACTGATATCTAAACCAGCGGTGATATTCACCAATACGCCACGAGCGCCAGCAAGATCAATATCTTCTAGTAATGGACTAGCCACAGCAGCTTCTGCCGCTTCTTCAGCGCGATCATCACCAGTTGCAACGCCTGTACCCATCATGGCATTACCCATTTCAGACATAACCGTTTTAACGTCGGCGAAATCCACGTTGATTAAACCAGGACGAGTAATTAACTCAGCAATACCCTGCACTGCGCCTAGCAATACGTTATTAGCTGCAGCAAATGCATCTAATAATGATGTACCACGGCCCAATACTTTCAATAACTTTTCGTTAGGTATAGTAATCAATGAATCAACATGCTTTGCCAGCTCTGCAATACCTTGCTCAGCAAATAACATGCGTTTTTTGCCTTCAAATGGAAAAGGCTTTGTGACTACAGCAACGGTTAAAATGCCTTCTTCACGGGCAATTTCAGCCACAACAGGGGCTGCACCAGTACCGGTACCACCGCCCATACCTGCGGCAATAAAGATCATGTCAGATCCTTTGATTGCTGCACGAATGTTTTCTTTATCTTCTTCTGCCGCTTGACGACCAACATCAGGGTTTGCTCCAGCACCTAAACCTTTGGTGACATCACGCCCCAATTGAATAGTTGAACCAGCACCTGACTTACGTAATGCCTGAGCATCCGTGTTAGTTACGATAAATTCAACACCTTCGATGCTGTGCTTTACCATATGTTCGACTGCGTTACCGCCGCCACCACCGACGCCGATGACTTTAATCACCGCTTCGTCGTTATGAGTGTCCATGATCTCAAACATAGTCTGATCTCCGTTTGTCTGCGTTATTAAAATTCACCCTTAAACCAGCTTTTGACCCGATTCAAAAGACTGGTAACCCCTTGACGTTCAGGACGTTCGAACTGACGTTCGATTACGCGTCTGGCGCCGTAATGAAGCAAACCTATTCCTGTAGCGTAAATAGGTTGATCTACATATTCATTTAATCCTTTAACTGGTAGCGGTGATGCAACCCTTACTGGCATGCCAAATGTTGCTTCAGCAATATCCACCGCGCCGGTAATCATTGATGTACCGCCTGTTAACACGATCCCTGCAGCAATTTGATCTTCTAAACCACTGTCAGTTAATTCTTTAAGCACTAATTCAAATAGCTCTTGATACCTTGGCTCGACAACCTCTGCTAACGTATGACGTGACATACTGCGAGAAGGTCTGCCACCAACTGAGGGGACTTCAATGCTATCTTCGCGACTAACCATAGCGCTTCTGGCGCTGGCAAACTGTACTTTGATTTGCTCTGCATGGGTCAGCGGTGTTCTAAATATTTTAGCTATGTCACTACTGACTTGATTGCCTGCGACTGATATCACTGCGCAATGCCTTAGTGCACCGTTGGTATAAACCGCAATATCTGTGGTGCCACCACCGATATCAACAATACACACGCCTAAATCTTTTTCATCATTGGTCAGCACTGAGTCAGCTGATGCAATACCTGCAAACACCAAGTCATCAACAGTTAGGCCGCAGCGCTCAACGCTCTTAGTAATATTTTTCGCCATGTCGTTAGCACAAGTAACGATGTGCGCTTTGGCTTCCATTCGCATACCCGACATACCAATTGGGCTTTTTATCCCGTCTTGAACGTCAATTGAGTATTCCTGTGGTAACACATGCAAAATTCTTCGCTCTGTCGGGATTTTCACCGAACGAGCTGTATGGATGACATTGTCCACATCTTCTTGGGTAACTTCTTCGTCATTAATTGACACCATGCCGTTTTCGTTTTGGCAGGCGATATGTTTACCTGAAATACTTAAATACACTGATGATACTTGGCAATCGGCCATCAATTCAGCTTGGTCTAATGCACGTTGTACACTTCTAACAATTGAATCCAGATCATTTACGCCGCCCTTGTCCATACCACGAGAAGGGTGATTACCTAAACCAACCACGCTTATCTCGCCATCTGGCAGAACTTCGCCAATGATAACTGCGACCTTAGATGTACCGATATCTAAGCCTACGATAAGATTTCTTTCCTGATTCTTGGTCATTTAATGTCGACTCTCTGTTTTAGTATCATCCCAGCCAACGGCAACACCTGTGTCATAGCGTAAATCGATTGTCGCTATTGGCTTTTTATTTTGTATTATTTCAGGGTAAACATTTATAAATCTTTGTATTCTCGACATCTTATCTTCTCGACCTAATTCAAGGAGGATGCCGTTATCTAGTGTTGCATGCCAAGCATGGCGTGGACTTAAACTTAAACTTGCTAAGGTAAAGCCATTAATACTTAATAAATCTGCTAATTGCTGATAGCTAGTTAACACTTCAGCTGACATATCCTCAGGCCCTGATAACATGGGCAGGGCAGCAATCATGGGATGGGATTGCGCCTTAAAAGCTTCACCATCCAAATTAAGCCAATCATTACCATTCCAGTGTGCTACCGCTTGTTGCTCTTGCAAGTTCACTTTCAACTTAGCAGGCCATTCGCGTCTTACTGACGCGCGATATACCCAAGGCAAAGCCTCTAGCGCGTGCTGCACTTCAACCACATCGGCACTAAAAAAGCTGCTCTGCATTAAGGCCTGCAGTGCCGCTTGAATATCTGCGTCACTGGTATATAAGCGCTCGCCATGAATCGCTACAGCCTCAATGGGCAAGGCGTCTGCATCATTTAGCAGCGTATTTAACTTTAAACTGGCCCAAAATATGGTCATTAACACCATGAGTAAAAACAATAAGCCTGTATACAAGTACCAGTTGATTTCACTCAAATGGCCTCGCAACTGACGGGCTTTATCACTCCACGCCACGGTTACTGTAACTCCACAATATACAATGTCACTTTCATTGGCCAATTCACCATTATATCTAGCATACTGATTGTAATAAAGTATCTATTTTACAATCATTTATAGTACAAAAATCACTCACCACTTTTAGCATTGTTTAAATTATCAAAGCCTAAATTGGTCGTGGCTAACAATTTGGACAAAGCGCCGATATTACCTGCGCCCTGAGTGAGTAATAAATCACCATCTTGCAATACGTCTGGCAACACATCGGTTAACAGCTCAGGTGAAGCCACAAATATCGGTTCCACTTGCCCTCTTAAACGGATAGAGCGACATAAAGCGCGTCCATCTGCACCAGGAATGACACTTTCGCCAGCGGCATAGACATCCAGTAATAGCAGCCCATCAACTTGTGACAGCACCTCGACAAAGTCATCATATAAGTCGCGAGTACGGCTGTAACGATGAGGCTGATAGGCCATCACTAAACGCTTATCTGGCCAACCTGCTCTAGCGGCTTTAATCGTTGCCAGTACTTCACTTGGGTGATGACCGTAATCATCAACCAGCATTACTTTGCCGTTAGCGGTGTCAAACTCGCCAAGATGCTGGAAACGTCGCCCAATGCCTTCAAAGTCAGCAAGGGCTGTTACAATCGCTTCATCATCAATTTCATCTTCTGATGCGACAGCAATGGCAGCAAGCGCGTTTAGTACATTGTGCTCACCAGGAAGATTTAACACGATATCTAAATCATCACGGTTTTTACGGCGCACGCTAAATTGGCTTTGATGACCGACTTGCTTAAAGTTAAGTGCCTGCACATCCGCTTGTTCACTGAAACCGTAAGTCACTACCTGACGGCCGACTCTTGGCATAATCTCTTGAATCACTTCATCATCAATACACATCACCGCAACACCATAAAACGGCAGGTTATGTAAAAAGTCGACAAAGGTTGTTTTCAATTTTTCAAAATCGCCGCCATAGGTATCCATATGATCAGCTTCAATATTGGTAACCACACTCACCATTGGCTGCAAATGCAGAAAGCTGGCATCACTTTCATCGGCTTCTGCAATCAAATAACGACTAGTGCCTAAACGCGCATTAGTACCAGCACTATTTAATAAGCCGCCAATCACAAATGTCGGATCGCGCTCAGCTTGGCCATAAACACTGGCAATTAAGCTAGTTGTAGTGGTTTTACCGTGCGTGCCTGCAATGGCTACACCATGGCGATAACGCATTAACTCAGCAAGCATTTCAGCACGGCGCACTATAGGAATGCGGCGCTGCTTCGCTTCAATGATTTCTGGGTTCTCGTTGTTAATAGCCGTTGACACGACCACCACATCCACATCAACCACGCTTTGCGCCTGATGGCCAATAATAATCTTAGCGCCTAAACTGGCTAACCTTTGTGTCACTGTGTTTTCAGCGATGTCAGATCCACTGATGTGGTAGCCTTCATTCACTAATACTTCTGCAATTCCACCCATACCAGCACCGCCAATACCGACGAAATGGATTTTCTTAATCCGTCGCATTTCTGGGATCATGGTGCGTAATTGGGCGTACTTTTCTGTCTTGGTCATGTCAATCCTTTCGTGCTAATTCAGCACAAATACTCGCGACTCGTTGGGTTGCATCTAATACAGCAACACTTCTGGCTTGATGTGCCATCTGTGAAACAACTTGTCGGTTTTCAGCAAAGAGGGTTAACTTCTCAGCTAAATTATCTGCATTTAATATGGTTTGCGGTAATAAAAATGCCGCTCCCGCTTCAACTAATACTGAAGCATTTTTAGTTTGGTGATCATCCACAGCATGTGGATAAGGCACCAAGATACTGCCGCGTCCTACGGCTGCCAGCTCTGATACGGTTAATGCACCAGAACGGCAAACAACCACATCTGCCCAGCGATAAGCCGCTTCCATATCATCAATAAACTCAGCTACATTGACGCTAGCAGCTTGACCTTTATCTTGATAAAACGCTTTTACTTTCGCTTCATTGCCTTTGCCCACCTGATGCCAAACGGTCACCGAATGATGCAGGCTAATATGCGCCACAACAGCTGGCATAACATCGTTAAAAATTTTGGCGCCTAAACTGCCGCCCACCACTAATACTTTTAAGGCTTCATCTTCAGCAAATTTGGCGCTTTGTCCTAACTCAAGTAACTCTTGACGAATAGGGTTACCGACCACCTCCGCTTTAACTGCGGGCAAAAATGTATTGGGAAATGCACACAATACTTTGCTGGCAATCTTAGATAACAACTTGTTGGTCATTCCTGGGATGGCATTTTGCTCATGCAGCACCAGTGGAATGCCTGATAATTTAGCCGCAACCCCGCCAGGGCCACTGGCAAAGCCACCCATGCCTAAAATAACATCGGGCTTATATTCATTAATAAAGGCTTTTGCCTGAATGATTGAACGTAAAATTTTAAAAGGCGCGGCTAATTTTCGAATAATGCCATTGCCTCGCACCCCTTTAATATCGATAAACTCAATATCAAACCCATGCTGAGGCACTAACCTTGCCTCCATTCTGTCGGCCGTCCCTAACCAACGAACTTGCCAACCTTTATCTGCTAACGCTTTAGCTACCGCTAATGCAGGGAACACATGTCCACCTGTACCGCCCGCCATTACCAATAATTTCGGTGCGTTGGTCATATTAGGGCTCATTTTTTTACTCTCCCTTGCACCGCTTGAATCAAACTTATTCGCCGTTCATGGTCGATGCGGATCAATAACATCGCTGCCGCTGTCATCACCCACAAACTACTGCCACCATAACTAATAAAAGGTAACGTCAAGCCTTTAGTCGGTAACATACCGATACTGGCGCCAACGTTAACCACTGTTTGGAAACAAATCCAAATACCAATACCGTAGGCTAAATAACTTTCAAACGGGCGTTGAATACTCAAACATAAATTGCCCAATCGAATGGCTCTAAATGCCACAAAAAACAATACTGTTAATACACAAACAATACCTACGAAGCCTAACTCTTCACCAATCACGGCAAAGATAAAGTCGGTATGCGCTTCAGGCAGGTAAGATAATTTTTGAATACTATTACCTAAACCTTGACCGAATAAGTCACCACGGCCATAAGCCATTAATGACTGAGTCAACTGATATCCGCTACCAAATGGGTCTTCCCACGGGTCCATAAATGAGGTTACCCGCCGCATCCGGTAAGGCTCAAAAATCACCAAAAAGATAAACGAGCCAATACCAAAAAACATCAACACTAAAAAGTCTAAAATCCGTGCACCAGCAAGAAATAACAGACTTACAGTGCAGACGAACAATACCACTACGGTACCTAAATCTGGTTGCGCTAAAATCAATACTGCGAATAAGGTAAATACGATAATAGGCTTAATAAAACCCCTACTGTTCTCCCTTAATTCACCATGACGACGGACTAAATATCCCGCCATGTAAACAATAAACACAAACTTTGCGATTTCAGCCACTTGAATTCGCACCGGTCCAACACTTAACCAGCGCGTCGCGCCATTAACTGTGGTTCCGACAATCAAGACTGCAACCAGCATCAGTAACACAGCCAGCACCAAATACGCGCTATAGCGTTCCCAGGTTTTCATTTCTATATTGAGCACAGCGTAAGCAATCACGCCACAACCCATTAAATACGCCACATGACGATAAATAAAATGAAATGGGTTATCTGTCAGTTTTTGCGCTTCTGGCATTGAGGCAGACATCACCATCACAAAACCAAATGCAATCAAGCCCATTACCGCAACCAATAAACTGCGGTCATATAGCTGCTCACTAGGCCCACTCTCAGACAAGATATTAGGCCACGGCTGCTTGAGGACTTGTTGGAATAAGCTAAGTTGCTGCTCAGCCTTCGCCATCGGCAATTTGCTCCACTAATTGCTTAAAGTCATTGCCGCGTTCCATAAAGTTTTTGTACATATCAGTACTCGCACAAGCTGGTGACAACAATACGATATCGCCTGAGAACGTTATTTCTACGGCTTTATTGACCGCTGCAGCAAGATCGCTGACCTGAATACTATCAGCCTTTAAAGCTGCGATTTTTGCACCATCTTTACCAAAGGTAATTAATTGAGTGACGTTATTGAGCGACTCCCTCAGCTCTTTAAAGTCTGAGCCTTTACCGTCTCCGCCAGCAATCAGTACTAAGTCACCTAAATGATCACTTAAGCCATTTAATGCCGCTACAGTTGCACCAACATTAGTCGCCTTAGAGTCATTTATATAGGTAACGCCTTGCTTAATACCCGCCATTTCACAACGATGTTCAAGACCTTTAAAGTTGCTGGCAACCTCGGTCATAAACTTTTTATCAATACCGCAAGCATCGGTTAGTGCCATAGCAGCAAGTAAATTGGCGTGATTATGACTGCCGATTAAACTGACCTCATGCAGATTCATGATTTCACTTTCACCGTGGAAAATCTTGCCATCAGCAATCCCCCAAGCATCGCCTTCAGGTACACCTAAACCAAAGGTATTTTGGTTTGTTGGCTCATCAGGAAATGTCAGTGGGTCATCACGGTTAAACATCACAAAGCGGCTTTGTGGATATAAGCGTAACTTAGCTTCTCTATAAGCATGCAGATCATGATATCTATCCATATGATCTTCACTAATATTAAGGCAGGTTGCCGCCACACAATTTAAGCTAAAAGTGGTTTCCAGCTGAAAGCTAGATAGCTCCAATACAAAAATATCCGCATCGGTTGCCAGTAAATCTAATACAGGAATACCAATATTGCCGCCAACAGCGACCTTTTTACCGGCTGCTTTTAATATGTCGTAAACCAAGGTAGTCACAGTGGTTTTACCGTTTGAGCCAGTAATCGCTACCACGCAAGGTGACTTTTCAGCAACCGCACGGGCAAACAGCTCCACATCGCCAATCACTTCAATACCCATGTCCATCGCCGCGCGAATTTCCGGCGTATCAATAGCGATGCCTGGACTGACAATAATTTGCTGCGCCTGCACTAAAGAGCGGCACATAAAGCCACCAGTAATTAGTTCAACCTCAGGGAACTCTGCTGCCAGAGTATCGCTTCCAGGCGGCGTTCTGCGGCTATCCATCACCAGTGGGGTAATACCTTGGGACATTAAGTAGCGCACAACAGAAATACCTGTTGCGCCTAATCCCAATACGATGTGTGAATAGCATGTTTGCATTGCTAACTACCTTAACTTAAGCGTTGCCAGCCCTAGCATGACTAGGAATAGTGAAATAATCCAAAAGCGCACAATCACTCTTGGCTCCGGCCAACCTTTTAATTCGTAATGGTGGTGAATAGGTGCCATTCTAAAAATCCGCTGACCGCGCAATTTATATGAACCCACCTGTAAAATCACCGACACCGTTTCCATCACAAAAACGCCGCCCATAATCACCAATAACACTTCTTGGCGGACTAACACTGCAATGGCGCCCAATCCTGCACCTAATGCTAATGAGCCTACATCACCCATAAACACTTGCGCTGGGTAGGTGTTAAACCATAAAAACCCTAAACCAGCCCCGACTATCGCGGTACATACAATCACTAGTTCACCAGCATCCGGCAAGTGTGGAATATGTAAATAACTCGCAAACTGTGCATGACCTGATAAATAGGCAATCAATGCAAATGCAGCTGCTACCATAACAGTTGGCATGATAGCTAAACCATCAAGACCATCGGTTAAGTTAACCGCGTTACTGGCACCCACTATGGTGAAGTACGCAAGAACAATATAAAGCAGTCCAAGTTGCGGCATCACATCTTTTAAAAATGGCACCACTAGCTGGGTTTCACCCGGCAGCGTTGCCGAGCTATATAAATAGATGGCTACCGCTAATGCCGCTATGGATTGCGATGCATATTTCCAGCGAGCAATCAGACCTTTAGAGTCTTTTTTTACCACTTTCAAATAATCATCTAAGAAACCAATCGCGCCAAAAGTACCTAATACAAATAGCATGACGATGACATATCGATTTGATAAATCACCCCATAATAAAACACTGACAAATATGCCTGCCAAGATCAGCAAACCACCCATTGTAGGGGTGCCACGCTTACTAAAATGTGACTCTGGGCCGTCATTTCTGACCACTTGGCCAATTTGTAATAACTGCAAACGTTCGATCAATTTAGGACCAAACCACAAGCTAAAAATAAGCCCTGTCATCAAACCTAAGATCGCTCTAAACGTTACATATGAAAAAACATTAAACCCGCTATAAAATTGGGTTAAATACTCAGCTAAATAAGCCAGCATCTACACAAACTCCCCACGCCCATTGGCATCCAACAACACTTCGACTACAGTTTCCATTGCTGCGCTTCGTGAACCTTTAACTAAAATAGTTACCTCACCCGATAACTGATTTACTTTTTTAATCATTGCCTGCGCGACGGATTTTGAATCACTAAAGTGTTCAGAACCAAAGGCTTTGCTGGTTTCAGCGCTTAGCTGTCCGCAACAAAACAAGGCATCAATACCCGCTGATTTGGCTTGTTGGCCGACCTCGGCATGCAAAAGGGCGCTATTGTCGCCCAATTCACCCAAATCTCCCAGCACTAAACATCGAAAACCTCGAGTTTGTTTTAACCAGTTAATCGCAGCGTCCACTGATGTTGGGTTGGCATTGTAACTATCATCAACCAGTAAAATACGCCCCAGCTTGTGCGGCACCATTCGCCCTTTTACTGGCGTTAGGCTTGAAAGCCCGTTAATAATATCTTTGAGGGCGACGCCTAATGCAGTACAAATGGCGCTGGCAGCTAAAGCATTACTGACCTGATGCTCTCCTGCTAAAGGAAGCTGCACAAAATGGGACTGGCCAGAAACTTCTAAATTAAAGGCATAACAACCACTTGCATCAGCTTTAAGCGCTAATGCTTTAATATCTGCATCTGTGGTGGCTACTTTAGAAAAACGCAGCTGCTTAAATGCGGCTGATTTTTGCGCCATAAACTCAGCAAAGTCATCATCGGCATTGATAATGGCGGTGCCATCTGCGCTGAGGTGGTTAAAGATTTCCGACTTGGCGTGAGCCACGCCTTCAATTGAACCAAAACCTTCTAGGTGTGCATGGCCGATATTATTTACCAGCGCCACCTGAGGCATCACCAAAGATGAAGTATAGTTAATCTCGCCTTGATGATTGGCGCCCAGTTCAAAAACGCCATATTCATGCTCTTGGGTTAATCGCAATAAGGTTAACGGTACCCCGATTTCATTATTAAAATTACCGGCGGTATAAAGCACGCTATGATGCTGGCTTAAAATAGCTGCCACCATTTCTTTTACTGTAGTTTTGCCATTTGAGCCCGTCAAAGCGATGGCTTTAGGGTTTACCTTAGCGCGCACTAACGCGCCGATTTCGCCCATGGCTATTTGGCTATTTGCCACTATAATTTGCGGAATATCAAGCTCAAGCTGACGTTCAACCAATAAGGCTTTAGCGCCATTATCAATGGCGGTTTTTGCAAAGCTATGGCCATCAAAACGTAAGCCTTTTAACGCCACAAATAAGGTATTGGCTTGCATCGCTCGGCTATCACTGCTGACATCATCAATACAAATGTCATCGCCCACGAGCTTGCCATTAAGGGTTTGCGCCAGCTGTGAAAGCATCAGGGCAATCATAAGCGCTCCTTTAATGCCATGTTAGACGTTGGCTGAGTGAGTTCGATAGCCAGTGCTCTTTCATCATATTCAGTTCTGATGCCATTAGCCTCTTGATAGGTTTCATGGCCTTTACCTGCAAGCAACACAATATCGCCTGTTTGAGCCAGTGAAGCCACGGTGTTAATTGCTTTAATGCGATCAACTTGTGTTAGTGCACGCTCAGGAAATGCCAAACCCGCTAATACATCCTCAATAATGGCCGCAGGATTTTCACTACGAGCATTGTCACTGGTGACCATCACAGTATCAGCAAACTGCTCGGCCGCTTGGGCCATTAAAGGCCGCTTGCCTTTATCTCTATCACCGCCACAACCAAAGACACACCAAAGCTTGCCTTTACAATGAATCCGCAGCGCTTTTAACGCTTGTTCGATAGCATCCGGAGTATGGGCATAATCAACTACCAAGGTGGGCCCCTTTGGCTGATTAAAGCGCTCCATGCGACCAGCAACGGGCGTTAATAGTGGCACTAATTCAAGTAACTCTTGCATGTCATAACCTTGCAAATACAAGCCACTTAGGGCTGCCACAAGGTTTGCTAAGTTAAAGTCACCCAATAAAGGCGAAACAATGCGTCCGCGTAGTGCTAAAGTCGTTTTTTGGCTGCTGTGATTATCCAGGTGCGGGTAAACAAAATCACACTGCACACCAGCATCATTGAACTGCATATTGTCAGTATAAAATTGCGCCGTTTTATTGGCGCTAATGCTAAAGCCATAGATGGAATCTGTTGTTAGCTCATCGAACCATTGCTGACCAACACCATCATCAAGATTAATCAAACCATTTTTGACGCAGGAAAAGGTGAACAGACGCTTTTTAGCTGCGCCATAAGCATCCATATCACCATGGTAATCAAGGTGATCACGACTTAAATTAGTAAAAATAGCAGTATCAAAAGGCACGGCTTCCACTCGGCCTTGCACTAAGCCATGACTGGAGACTTCAATGGCGCACACATTGACCCGTTCGGCTTGAAATTGGTGTAATTGACGGATCAAAGTAATGGCATCAGCAGTGGTATTGCCACTATCGATTAATTGACCCCAAACACCATTGCCCAATGTACCCATGACTGCAGCTTTTTGCTGTTTAAGTGATACCAATTGCGCAATAAGCTGGCTAACAGAAGTTTTACCATTAGTTCCCGTAACCCCAATAATCGCCATTGGTGAATGATTAACCGGATACAACTGCGCTGCAACAGCCGAAAGCTGCCGAGTTAATTGAAAAAACGATATCAGCACCGCGCCATTATCTTGGTATTCAACTTGACCATGTTCATCAGGGTTATCGGTATGAATTAACGCCCCCACTGCACCACTTTCAATGGCTTTACTGATAAATTTACGGCCATCAACCTTGTGGCCTGGCAAGGCGACAAATAAACCACCTTGGGATACTTGGCGGCTATCAAGGCTCAGCGTATCCACTGACTCAACGCCAGCATAATGAAACCAGGGTGCTAATAAATCACTAAGCAGCATTATTCAGCCCTCTTAGCAATGGCGGCCAATTTAACTTTTTCTTGTTCATTTAATGGTTCTACATTCAGCATCTGTAACGCACCAGACATAATTTTTGCAAATACGGGGCCTGCCACATCGCCACCGTGATAACGGTCGCCTTTGGGTTCATTAACCACAATAGAAATAGCTAAACGGGGATTATGCACTGGCGCAACCCCGGCAAACAGTGCGACATAATCATCACCGTAACCACCGGCGACAGACTTACGACTAGTACCCGTTTTACCCGCAATAGGATAACCATCAATATGGGCTTTGGTGGCGGTGCCGCCACGTTCAGTTACCCCTAGCATCATTTCCATGACATCTTGGGCGACTTGCTGTGAAATAACTTGTTCACCTTTAGGTGCTTGTTTTAGCTTTAAAATTGATACTGGATACAAGACACCGCCGCTACCTAAAGTGGCATACATTCTGGCTAATTGCAGTGGGGTGGCCGTTAAACCATAGCCATAAGATAAGGTCGCGCGTTCAAAGTCAGACCAACGACGACGATCATGGATAAGGCCGGCGCTTTCACCTGCTAAGTTAATTCCTGAATAATTACCCAAGCCCATTGACTGGTAAGTCCCCAATAATTCTTGCACGGGCATCGATAAAGAGACTTTACTGATCCCCACGTTACTAGACTTAACCAAGATTTTATCTAAGGTCATATTGCCGTAATTAACCGTATCACGCACTTGACGGCCACCAACACGCATCCAGCCTGGTGAGGTGTTAATCATATCATCACGTTCAACAGTGCCCGCTTGCAGCGCAGCTGCGACCACAAAAGGTTTTACAGTGGAGCCCGGCTCAAAAGTATCGGTTAAGGCGCGGTTGCGCATGCGGTGAGATTGTAAGTTTTCTCGAGAATTGGGGTTATATGACGGTGTATTCACCATCGCCAGTACTTCGCCGGTGTGTACATCAAGTACCACCACTGAGCCTGAAGTGGCTTGGTTTATTTCTGTGGCGCGTTTTAATTCGCGATAAGCTAGCTGCTGAATGCGTTGATCGATACTCAAGACTAAATCATTTGAGCTCTCGCCTTCTTCCACCATATCTAAACGCTGTACTACTTTACCATCGCGGGATTTACGGACTTTTTGTTTTGAAGGGGTACCAGTAAGCCAGCTATCGTAAGCACTTTCGATGCCTTCAATGCCTACATCATCAATATTAGTTAAACCCACTAGCTGGGCGGCAGTTTCACCTGCGGGATAATAGCGGCGTGATTCAGACTTTAAATAGATGCCAGCAATTTTCAGTTGCTTGATGTATTCCGCTACCGCAGGGGTCACTTGACGCTTAAGGTAAATAAAGCGCCTTTTAGGGTCGCGCTGCACCTTACTCACAATCTCATCAACTGGCTCATGTAAAATATCTGCCAGCGCTTTCCAGCGGCGCATATCTTTAAATGCATCTTTATCGTGGGATATTTTAGGATCAGCCCACACAGCTCGTACTGGCACACTCACTGCCAGCATTTCACCATTTCTGTCGGTGATTAGGCCGCGCTGTACTTGATTACTGGTGGTGCGTAAGGTGCGCATGTCACTTTCGTGACGTAGTTTTTCAGGCTCAATAATTTGAATATAGGCGGCACGGGCAATTAACGCAGTAAACAGCAGCAGCACAAAACCCACCACAACGAATAGTCGCCATGGGATCAGTTCAGGGTTTAATTTACGTTTAGCTTGTCTGCTCATTATTCCTTTCTCATTGCAGCCTTATAACCACTTCTTCTTTAGGTAGTGGTCGCACCATTTTTAAATCTTTAGTGGCGATCCTTGTCACTCGACTGTGTTCTGACTTAGATTGCTCTTCCAGCAACAAGTTGCGCCATTCAATATCTAAACGATCACGTTCTTGTAATAGCTGATCTAATTGCGAGGTCTGTTTTCGGGTCGCATAGCTGGTATACACCACACTCATCGCATTGCCGACTACAATTAGCGTCAGCAATAATATCCACTTGTGCTGCCAAATATCGGCTAACACAATGCGGGATAAATTGATTGATGACGGTGCCAATATAACCTCAGTAATTAATAATCAAGTCGCTGCGCAACGCGCAACACCGAGCTTCTTGCTCGTGGGTTTTGTTCAATTTCGACATCAGAAGGCTTCATCGCCTTACCAATGGCTTTTAACTTTTTAGATTTATTAATTTCAGCTTCAGTGATGGGCAAGCCATGAGGTACGCTTTCACCTTGGCTATGGCGACGAATAAAGCGCTTCACCATACGATCTTCTAATGAATGGAAACTGATCACCGATAAACGCCCTTCTGGGGCCAGTACCGACACAGCACCTTCAAGGGCTTGATCAATTTGCTCTAATTCACTATTGATATAAATTCTAATCGCCTGGAACACCCGCGTTGCAGGATGCTTATTACGCTCTTTATTTTTAGTAATTCGGGCAATAAGGTCAGCTAAATCTTTGGTTCTTAAAAAGGGTTTTTCATCTCGATCAGCAGCAATACAGCGAGCGATGTGACGCGAGTTTTTCTCTTCGCCATAGGTTTTAAATACCCAAGCCATATCTTCAATTTCAGCTCTCGCTAACCACTGAGCGGCCGTTTGACCCTGGCTGTTATCCATACGCATATCCAATGGACCATCACGTAAAAAACTAAAACCACGCTCAGCATCATCTAATTGCGGTGAAGACACGCCTAAATCCAATAACACGCCATTGATTTTGCCTTTCAAACCTAACTCAGTAACGTATTCGGCCAACTGGCCAAAGCCACCATGCACAATTTGAAAGCGAGGATCATCGGCGAACTGTTTAGCCGCTTCAATGGCTTGCGGATCTCTATCGATGGCAATCAAGCGGCCGTTTTCACCGAGCTGACTCAGCACATGCCTTGAATGACCACCACGACCAAAGGTGCCATCAATATAGATGCCATCCGCTTGGATATTTAAACCATCAACGGTTTCTTGTAGCAGTACAGATAAATGGGCAAATTCTTGGCTCATCAGACTCTTCTTAATTAATTATTTATAATGAAAAATTAGCTAATCTTTCATGGCTAGTGAGATCTTCTGCTTGAATTAGCTGATGACTTTCGTCCATCTGCAACTGCCAAGCGGCTTCATCCCACAACTCAAACTTATTCAGCAAACCCACCAGCATGGTTTTCTTTTGCAGGCTGGCAAATTGTCTTAATGCGGGGGGAACGAGCGCACGACCATTACCATCTAACTCACATTCATGAGCGTGGCCTAATAATCTTCGTTTCATGGATCGTTCAATGTGATTGGTGTCTGACAGCTGCATTAGTTTTGCTTCTATCAGTTCCCATTCATGGATTGGATAAATCAATAAACAAGCTGATTGGATATCAACGGTGATGACGACAATGCCACTGTGCTCAACACGCAAGGATTCTCGGTATCGCATTGGTATTGCGATCCGTCCTTTTGCATCCATATTTATCGCACTGGCGCCCCGAAACACGATCATTAATCCCTATGATTTGTTATTAAAATTCCCACAAAAATCCACAATTCCCCACAACCCTTAAGTTTAGGGACACAACACAAGTATTGTCAAGGGATGAGAAGATTAATTAAATCCAGTTCTGAAGCGGGTTCGCAGCAAATTTGATTTAATTTGTTCTAGGTGGAGGAAAGTGGATTTTATGGGGCTAAATGAACGAAACCATACACATAACAACGACTCTATCGAGTAAAATGTGACTAAAATGTGCTAAAAATTGACCATTATCATCTTAAAATGACAATGCCCACTGTATCAAAGTTATATCTTGTATAATAAATATTCACTCACGATGTGAGAAAAACCAGTTCAACAAATTTTATTGCTGCCTTGCGCTTTTAAACCTAAGCAAATTCCAAACTTTTAATATTGCCTTTACGCTAAAACATCCTCAAACAAGGATGACTGCTGGCGTCATATATTCAAACCAATAGCCGCTCAATTTACAATCAAAACGGCCGATAACAAGATATACTGAATACAGCCTTGAAGGAGGTAATAATGAACCTAGATATTCTCTATGCTGTGACTGCCAGACCGCCAAGGCAGGTTACCACGCCTAAAAAAGAGGTGAAAAAAGTCACTGACTCAGCTGTTATCAGTGCTGATAGCCATGAAGCGCCGCAAGCACAATTGCCACCAGCACCATTAACCAGAAAACAGCAGGCCCAAGCTAGCACCAGCGCTGACGCAAAGCAGGCCACTAGTGACAATACCAACTTCACACATATTGATATTGAAATTTAATCGTTTACCAGTGATTTAAAAATGCCCTTTAGCCGATGGTTTTCCTCACCGCCTTTTTCCATCCGCGATACAAATCCTGACGACAGCTATCATCCATTGCTGGTGAAAAATGCTTATCAGCCACGGCAATGTTTTGTAACTCTTCTGTAGACTGCCAAAAGTTAACCGCAAGACCTGCTAAAAAGGCTGCTCCCATGGCTGTGGTTTCAGTCACTTGCGGACGGATCACATCAACATTGCTGATGTCGGCTTGGAACTGCATTAAAAACTCATTCGCCACAGCGCCACCATCAACGCGGATTTGTTTAAGTTCGACCCCTGAGTCTTGTATCATTGCCTCGAGTAAATCCTTGCTTTGATATGCAATGGCTTCTAACGCTGCGCGAATAATATGGCTACGATTAACCCCGCGGCTAAGTCCGACAATCGCGCCTCTGGCATCCGCTTCCCAATACGGAGCGCCCAAGCCGACAAAGGCTGGTACTAAATATACCCCATTGGTGTCGTCCACTTTATTGGCAAAGTATTCAGTGTCATGAGCATCTTGGATCAAGCCCATTTCGTCCCGCAGCCATTGGATCACCGCGCCGCCCATAAATACTGCCCCTTCAAGGGCATAGTTAACCTTTAAATCAGCGCCTATAGCAATGGTGGTTAATAGGCCATGATCCGATACCACTGCCTTATCACCGGTGTTCATCAGTAAAAAACAGCCTGTGCCATAGGTATTTTTGGCCATTCCAGGTTCAAAACATAATTGACCAAATAATGCCGATTGCTGATCCCCTGCCATACCCGCCACGGTAATATCGCCACCGACAATGCTGGTTGAACCGTAGACCGCACAAGAGGGTTTCACTTCAGGTAACATCGAAGCCGGAATACCAAAGGCCGTTAATAACTTGTCATCCCACTGCTGCTGATGGATGTTAAACAACATGGTCCGTGAGGCGTTGGTGGGTTCAGTAACATGTACTTTGCCTTTTGTGAGCTTCCACACCAGCCAGGTATCTATGGTGCCAAATAACAACTCACCGGCCTCGGCCTTTTCTCTTGCACCTTCAACATTATCTAGAATCCACTTGATTTTTGAGGCGGAAAAGTACGGGTCGAGCACCAAGCCTGTGGCGGATTTAATATAAGCTTCATAACCATCGGCTTTGAGTTGCTGGCATATACTTTGGCTGCGACGACACTGCCACACAATGGCGTTATAAATCGGCTTGCCGGTTTTTTTATCCCACACTACGGTGGTTTCACGTTGGTTGGTGATGCCCATAGCGGCAACATCATCACCGCTAATACCTGCTCGAGATAGCACTTCAATCAATGATGAACTTTGAGATGACCAAATTTCCATTGGATCGTGCTCAACCCAACCTGCCTGAGGATATATCTGAGAAAACTCACGCTGCGCCACCGCGACTATATTGGCTTTATGGTCAAATACAATGGCCCGAGAGCTGGTTGTGCCTTGATCTAATGCTATGACATATTTCTTTGGATTCATCTTCAGCCTTAAGAATGGGTACTGATTTTGTGTTAATCATAATTAGATTTTCATGGTTAACAAGTCAATGGCTCGAGATTGTGCGCTTTGCTAAAAATCTCAGGCCAATAAAAAGCCCCGCTAATGCGAGGCTTAAAATTTATCGGCAATCTTATCGACTACATTTTGTAGCTAAACTGCACACCTGCTAACCACACATCCGCTTCAACATCGCCGCTGTAGTTAATTGATGAACCTAGAAACTTTAGAGTCTCATTGATTGGTGCGTCACCAATGCCTTTAATGTAAGTAATGGCAAAATCAACAGTAAGGTTTTTAGACGCTTGATAGCCTGCACCCGCACTAAACCATAAACGATCTGAATCAGGAATCGTGGTTGAACGGTATTCGTCTTGTGCAGCACCTTTATCTAATGCCATACCGCCACGCACTAACCACTTATCATTTAACTGGTAAGTTGAACCTAGTGCAAAGCGCCAGTTATCTTTGAAGTTTTCTTCTTTAACCGAATCAGAATCCATTGGTAGTCCAGTTGACGGATCGATAGGTTTTATTTCACCAGGGAAATAAGCCACTAACTCATCAAAAACACTCCACTGAGTCCAGTTAACACTGGCATGCATGGCAAAGTTTTCAGTTAATTGATGGTGAGATGCAAGTTCTGCAAATGCAGGTAGCTCAATCGGTAAATTACCTTCAATGCTGATATCTTGGCCGCCGTCATAAGCTAGGCCTGATGCATGTCCGTCTAATTCCAGCTCTACCCCACTGTGATAAGCAAAACCTACGCGATGCTTGTCATTAATCTGCCAGCTAGAACCCACTTTCCAACCGATGGCAATGTCATCACCTTCCATGTATTTCAGACTCGTGCCAGCTTCAATTGGAAGTTGTGGAATATCTTCAATCCAACCTGGCACTGATGCGCCAACATTACCTTCACCATAAACAATACGCAGGCCAGCACCAATGCTGACAGCATCATTGATTTTATAAGCAATGTTAGGGTTAAACTCCACAGTAGTGATTGCAGTATCATCACCAAAAATAGCCGCTGAATGGGTGGCATCTAATTCTGTCGCTAAACCGTAATTTGAATGAAAAGCCAGGCCCCACGTCCAGTTATCGTTTAACTGATTCGAGTAATAAAAATTTGGGATAAGTGCATCACCAGCAAAATCAATGGCGTTGCTCGGGATCACGATAGGGTCACCGCTCAAATGAAGATTAACATCACCCAGCACATCAACATTAGGCATAATATAAATAGCACCTGCAGACAATTGGCGACCTTCAAGGTAAGTCAACATGGCAGGGTTTTTAGTTTGGGCGCCAGCATTATCCGCCATCGCAGCTTCACCAGCAAAAGCACGGCCTAAACCTGTAGAAGAATATTCAGCTAATTGAAAGCCTGCTGCACTTACTTGAGTCGTTGCCCCTAACAGCATGGCGCTTACTGCCACGGTTAATAATTTCTTTTTCATCATTTGTCCCCGGGTATGCAAATTTATTATTTGCTTAATCTCTTACATCATTAGAGCAATAGCTCAATTTGAAATCGGGGCAAGTGTACTGATGCAGAATATATTTACAACTAAATGCCTAAAAACAGAAGAAATAACTACCTTTTCGGTGTTTGCAATATTTTTAAGTGATAAGGATCACACACCAAGCGAGAAAAAAGCGTCAATTACACTAATTGATTCGCTGAAGCATATTAAAAATAGTTAACCAAAATATTTTTAATATTTATATTCAATAACTTACTAAAGAATATACAACTCACAAACCTGCGCTGAATTTTATAGTTTTTTTAACTACCGATATAAACCGCCAAATCTTATGAATAAATAAACCAATAAATACAATGTGATATATAGTAAATTATTGTTGAGACACATAAAAAAGCCTTCTAGGGTTAGCTAGAAGGCTTTATTTAATACCACGTTGGTACAAGTGTAAGCTTAAATGTTAATCGCCAATGTTGAACTTACAATTGACTCGTCACTCTTACATCAGCCACGCCAAGCAGGAATATTGGCTTCATAGTCGCTAATTGCCGCAGCAAATTCCAGCGTTAAGCCGATGGCATCTAAACCATTAAGCAGCTTGTGCCTTGCTGACTCTGCCAATGAAAAGCTAAATGTACTGCCTTGTGGTGACGTTACAGTAAGAGCTTGCAAATCAACACTGATTTCAGCTCCTTCTTGAGCATCAACTTCAGCCATTAATTGGCTCACTTCCGCTGCGGTTAACTTCACAGGTAATAAGCCATTGTTAATGGAGTTACCGTAAAAAATATCTGCAAAACTTGGCGCGATAATCACCCGTAGCCCAAAGTCAGCTAATGCCCACGGTGCATGTTCTCGACTTGATCCACAGCCAAAGTTTTCTTGTGCTAGCAATATAGACGCGCCTTTATAACGCGGTAAGTTAAGTGAAAAAGTCGGGTTAGGCTGCTCGCCCGCGTCATCTAAATAACGCCAATCATGAAATAAGTGCACCCCAAAACCATCACGAGTGACTTTTGATAAAAATTGCTTCGGGATAATTTGGTCGGTATCAATATTTGCGCTATCTATTGCAACCGCTAAACCCGTATGTGCTGTAAAAGCTTGCATCTGTTTCTCCTAGTGGGTTGGCAATTAATAAGGCTTACGAATATCAACAAAGTGACCGGCAATCGCTGCAGCTGCAGCCATAGCAGGGCTCACTAAGTGAGTTCGACTGCCACGCCCTTGGCGACCTTCAAAGTTACGATTACTAGTAGATGCACAGCGATCGCCAGCCTCTAAACGGTCATCGTTCATTGCCAGGCACATTGAGCAACCAGGCAAGCGCCATTCAAACCCTGCCTCTAGGAATATTTTATCTAAACCTTCCGCTTCTGCTTGCAGTTTCACCTGTCCAGAACCCGGTACCACAATAGCGGTGACGCCTTCGGCCACTTTACGGTTTTTAACATGATGGGCTGCGGCACGTAAATCCTCAATACGGGAGTTAGTACATGAGCCAATAAAGACTTTATTAACCGCAATATCCACCATATTGGTGCCAGAAGTCAGGCCGATATACTCAAGCGCTTTTTCCATGCTGTCACGCACAGTTGCATTGGGCTCAGACTCAGGGTTAGGCACTTGTGCATCAATAGATACCACTTGGCCTGGATTAGTGCCCCAAGTTAACTGCGGCGCGATTTCTGCAGCTTCAAGTACCACTTCGGCATCAAATACTGCATCAGCATCCGTTTTAAGTGCGGTCCAATCTGCAACTGCTTGCGTCCAAGCATCAGCTTTAGGGGCAAATTCACGACCTTCAAGATAATCAAAAGTAGTTTGATCAGGTGCGACCATGCCAGCTTTGGCGCCCATTTCAATGGCCATATTACATAAGGTCATGCGCCCTTCCATTGATAAAGCTTCAATGGCTTCGCCGCAAAACTCAACCACGTAACCGGTACCGCCATCCATACCCAAACGGCCAATGATTGCCAATACAATATCTTTAGCCGTAATGCCCTCAGCCACATGACCACGGACTTCAATTTTCATGGTTTTAGCTTTTAACTGACGTAACGTCTGGGTGGCTAACACATGCTCAACTTCAGAGGTGCCAATGCCAAATGCTAATGCGCCAAAAGCGCCGTGGGTTGCTGTATGTGAATCACCACAAACAATCACAGTACCGGGCAAGGTAATACCAAGCTCTGGCCCCATGACATGGACTATGCCTTGATTTGGATGATGGATGTCATATAGCTTCACGCCAAATTCTTTACAATTTTGCGCTAGGGTTTCCACCTGAATACGCGCCATTGGGCTCATGGCATCAAGGCTAGCACTTAAGGTCGAAATATTATGATCCATAGTGGCAAAGGTTTTTTCAGGGGCGCGTAATTTACGACCCGCTGTTTTTAAACCACTAAAAGCCTGTGGTGATGTCACTTCATGAACCAAGTGACGGTCAACATAAACAATCGGCGCTTCTGAGTCAGGTGATGCGACAATATGGGCATCCCATACTTTCTCATATAAGGTTTTTGCTGCCATTAGACACCTTCCTTAATAGCATTAGCGATATAGTCACCCATTTCACTGGTTGATTTTGCATTATGACGCTCATCGCTACTTAATAGCTCACCAGTTAAATAGCCAGCTGATAAGGCTTTACCTACTGCGCGTTCTATCGCACTCGCGGCATCTTCAAGTTTTAAGCTATGACGTAGTAATAAGGCTGCAGATAGAATTTGCGCCACAGGGTTAGCAATGCCTTGACCTGCGATATCAGGTGCACTACCACCAGCAGGTTCATACATACCAAAACCGCTGCTGTTAAGGCTTGCTGAAGATAATAGCCCCATTGAGCCGGTTAACATGGCAATTTCGTCTGACACTATGTCACCAAATAGGTTCGAACACAGCATCACATCAAATTCATTTGGGCGACGTAATAATTGCATGGTGGCATTGTCGATGTAGATATGTTCAAGCTCCACATCAGGGTAGTCTTTAGCCACTTCTTCAACCACTTCACGCCATAACACTGAACAGGCTAATACGTTAGCTTTATCTACTGAGGTGACTTTTTTGCGGCGACCTTGAGCAGACTGAAACGCAATTCGGGCAATACGCTCTATTTCACGACGGCTATAGCGCATGGTATCGAAGGCTTCTTCATCCAGGCCTTCGCCTTGACGACCTTTTGGCTTACCAAAGTAAATGCCACCCGTTAATTCACGCACACATAACACATCAAAGCCACGTGAAGAGATATCACTTCGCAATGGTGACATATGTTCAAGCCCTGCGTGTAATTTTGCCGGACGTAAATTACAAAACAGTTCAAAGTGACCACGTAGCGGTAATAATGCGCCACGCTCTGGCTGATCATTGGGGGCTAAGTTTTCCCACTTAGGCCCGCCAACACTGCCGAATAAAATGGCATCTGAGGCTTCACAGCCTTTTAAGGTTGCATCAGGCAGCGGGCAACCATGGTTATCAATGGCAATACCACCCACATCGTACTCAGCATATTCAATGTCCAGCGCAAATCGGGCTTCAACTTCATTAAGCACTTTACGTGCCTCAGCCATGACTTCTGGCCCAATACCATCTCCGGCCAATACAGCTATTTGATAACTCATACTCCACCTAACTCCCTTTCTTTATGAATCTGTTGTTTAAAATCAGCCACTTTATCGGCGCGATAGGTTAAGTTCATTACATGAACTAACGCTTGAGCCGATGACTCGACAACATCTGTTGCCAAGCCGACACCATGGAATGTTTGCTGATTGTATTCAGCTGTAATATCCACTTGGCCTAAGGCGTTTTGCCCTTCGCCTTTAGCGCTTAATTTGTAATTAGTAATATTGATGCTGCGACCAGTTGCACGGGCAATAGCATTGTATGCCGCATCGACTGGGCCATTACCGGTTGCCGCTTCGGTTATTTCTTTGTCATCAACCACTATACGCACCGTGGCAGTGGCTACACCTTCAGTTGAATCTGAGTGCACCATTAAATGTTGCAGTGAGTACTTATCATCATCTTGAGATTGCGCTTCGATAAACACTAAGGCTTCAAGATCATAATCAAATACCTGGCCTTTTTTATCTGCCAATTTCAAAAACTGATCGTAAAGACTATCCATATCATAATCGGTTTCTTTATAGCCCATTTCTTCCATGCGGTGCTTAATCACGTGTCGACCTGAGCGCGAAGTCATATTCAAGTTATTACGATTAAGGCCAATGCTTTCAGGCGTCATGATCTCATAGGTATTTTTAGCTTTTAGCATGCCATCTTGGTGAATACCTGATGAATGCGAAAATGCATTAGTCCCCACTACCGCTTTATTAGCCTGAATCGGCATATTACATAGCTGGCTTACAAGGGATGAAGTGCGGTGAATTTCTTTGGCATTAATGTTGTTTTCAAGCCCGAGTAAATTCTTGCGGGTTGCCAAAATCATCGCTATTTCTTCTAATGAACAATTACCAGCGCGCTCACCAATACCATTAACCGTACATTCAATCTGGCGAGCACCATGCTCAACAGCAGTAATTGAGTTCGCTACCGATAAACCTAAATCATCATGACAATGCACCGAAATCACCGCTTGATCGATATTCGGCACTCGGTTAAATAAGGTTTGAATAATGCCGCCAAACTCACTTGGGACGGTGTAACCCACGGTATCTGGGATATTAATGGTTCTAGCACCCGCTTTAATAGCTTCTTCTACCATACGGCAAAGGTTATCAATGGGGGTACGCCCAGCATCTTCACAAGAGAACTCAACATCGTCAGTAAAGCGGCGGGCATATTTAACCGCACTCACTGCCATTTCTAATACGTCATCAAATGAACGCTTTAATTTGCTTTCAACGTGAATGGTTGAGGTTGAAATAAAGGTATGAATTCGAAACTGATCAGCAACAGATAATGCTTGCGCTGCGGCATCGATATCTTTTTCTAATGCACGAGATAAGGCACACACTCGGCTATTTTTAATGGTTTTTGCAATGGTTTGCACTGACTGAAAATCACCAGGCGATGACACAGGAAAGCCCACTTCCATAACATCAACACCTAAACGCTCAAGAGCCAATGCAATTTGCAGCTTTTCTTTAACCGTTAAACTGGCTGCTAACGCCTGCTCGCCGTCTCTTAATGTGGTATCAAATATTATGACTCTATCGGACATCTTTTTCTCCATCGAACCTGGTTATTCACGTTAAAGTTTGTTCGCTTTGCTAATGGATTTGAGTGCTTTGCTCATTTAGTTCATTAGACTTTTTGTTTGTTATATAAATCAATCAGAGGCAGAAACAAAAAACCCCGCGGCTATTAGCGCGGGGTTTGTGAATACTAGTAAACTTATTTAGCTTGTAACACAAAGGACTCCGCGCAAATATTGCGTAAGAGAAGAAGGAGACCCAGTAAAATGTTACCACTATAAATATTCATTTTATTTAACTAATTATTCTGCGATTAATTTATCTATACCCACTTTTTATCCTGACCAGCTGGCTGTGTCAACCCCAATTTATTCATCTTTTGTGCAACACTGCAGCTTAAAAGCCTGATTTACTCATCGCTTTTAAGCACAAATAAATCCCCACATGCCCGTACACTGCTGTTTACACGTAATTTATCGTTTATTTTTGACTTTATTAATATGCAAAAAAAATGGATTTGAAATTTCTAATATTAATCTGTTTAAAGGAAGGCTTTAGTTATATCTAAGCACAAAGAAGCTTAGCTCTTTACGAGGCTAAGCGAGGAAGATAAACCATGACATGCTTGTTTTAAAATGCAAACAGACTAGGGCAATCAAAGCCATCAAATGATTAGGTAGGAGTGTTTATAAGGAACTAGAACCAGCATTAGCGGCTAAGTAGTCACCGCCAATGCTGCAGATAAGCAGGTTAAGCTAAAGCAATTAACATAGCCTTGAAGGCGAGTGAGTTAATTCTCAATCAAATACTGACTAATTTCATCAAGAAAATCACCGCCGAAGCGACTTAGCTTTCGCTCACCGACACCATTTACTGCCAGCATTTCACCGGCACTGGTGGGCACCATCGCCGCCATTTCCGCTAAGGTGGCATCATTGAACACCAAGTATGGTGGCACATCATGTTTTTCAGCCAGTTCACGGCGCAGTAGCTTGAGCCTGGCAAACAATTTACGATCATATTGCTGCGGTGCACGTGATGAACTGGTGCGGCGCTTAGTAGTCACTAATTGAATGCGAGGTTCAGCTAGCTGTAAGCTGGCTTCCCCGCGTAATATTGGTCGTGCTGATTCATTTAGCTTTACTGAAGAGCCGCGAGTAATATCTTGGCTAGCTAAACCTAAATGAATAAGTTGCCTAATCACACTGAGCCAATATTCATGACTGTGATCTTTACCAATGCCCCAAGTGGACAGCTTGTTATGGCCGCGATCCATCACGTTGGCAGCTTTTGAGCCCCGCAATACATCAATGACTTGGTTAACACCGAAATATTGATTGAGTCTAAAAATGCACGACAGCACTTTTTTGGCATCTTCGCTGCCATCATAACGCTTAGGAGGGTCGAGACAAATATCACAGTTACCACAAGGTTTTGAGCCACTTTCATCAAAGTAATGCAGTAATACTTGTCGACGGCAGGTTTGCGCTTCAGCAAAGGCTGCCATGGTATTCATTTTATGTAATTCAACGTCTTGCTGTGGGCCAGGTTCTGATTGCTCAATCAAGTGCTTAACGCGGCCTATATCGGCAGGATCAAACAACATATAAGCTTCGGCATCTAAACCATCACGGCCGGCACGGCCTGTTTCTTGATAATAAGACTCTACACTTTTGGGGATATCGTAATGCACCACAAAGCGGACGTTGGATTTGTTAATCCCCATACCAAATGCCACAGTGGCGACCACAATATCGATTTTGTCTTTTAAAAACTTATCTTGAATCGCGCCACGCTCTTCTTGGGTCATCCCCGCATGATACGCCGCTGCACTAAAGCCTTGCAGTTTTAAGCGATCAGCAACTTCATCGACTCGCCTACGGCTACTACAATAAATGATGCCATTACTGCCCTTTTGCAATTGTAAAAACTGTTTGAGCTGGTTAGCGGCATTAAGTTTTTCAACCACGGTATAGCGAATATTGGGGCGATCAAAACTGGAGAGTAAACAAAAAGGACTGATTTGAAGGCGCTGACAAATACTTTCACGGGTGGCCTGATCGGCCGTCGCGGTTAACGCCATCAGTGGCACATACGGGAACAACTGTTTCAGTTGGCCAAGGGCGGCATATTCAGGTCTAAAATCATGACCCCATTGACTAATACAGTGAGCCTCATCAATGGCAAACAGTGAGATTTGTAACTCATGCATCCGCTCGATAAAGTCAGGCCGCAGCAAACGCTCTGGTGATACATAAAGCAGTTTAATTTCGCCTTTGTGTAAGCGTTTTAAAATCTCAACGGTTTCATCGCGGGGTAAAGAGGAATTCAAATATGCGGCGGCAACACCTGACTGAGTCAAGCTATCAACTTGATCTTTCATTAACGAAATCAGCGGCGAGACCACAATGGTTAATCCCGGGAGGATCAATGCTGGCAACTGATAACACATACTCTTACCGCCACCGGTTGGCATAATCACTAGGGTATCTTGGCCACTTAAGGTCTGCTCAATGATCTCACGCTGACCTTCGCGAAAGTCACGATAACCAAAGATTTGCTGTAATTGCTGTCCAAGCACATCTTCCACAACTGGGGTTGCTGAGACAATCGCTTGCGCTGGAACTTGAGACTCGACTGGGCTAGAAATAAGATTATCCATTAATAGGGCTTGAGATCAGATGCAGCATTTTAAAGCACTGAGGCGAAGATGTCTGCACACAAACCGCAACAGCTCAAATATGCAGCATTGATTTTACCAAAGGGATTAGGCTAGATTAAATGCTCTACAATAATAACGATAGAAATTAGGCTGCATATGACTACGGATGTCCAACTTCAAGCATTAAAGCAAGTCGCTGAAATATTTGACCAACATGTGCCATTTCATAATTTACTCGGCTTAGAGATAAAGCGCTATGACGAAAATGGTGTCGAAGTGGTGATAAAAATGAAGCCTGAGCTTATTGGTAATATTCATCAAAATATTTTACACGGCGGAGTGACGGCAACCTTGCTCGATGTAGTTGGCGGGCTGACCTGTTTTGCCGGCTTAGTATCAAGCAGAGACGACTGGACCTTGGAGCAATTACAACAACGTCTAACCACCTTAGGCACTATTGATATGCGGGTTGATTTTTTGCGCCCTGGACGTGGAGAAATATTTACTGGCACTGGTTGCGTCATTCGTTCAGGTAATCGGGTATCAGTCTGTCGCATGGAATTACATAATGAACAAGGTACCCATATCGCCTTCGGTACTGGGACCTATATGGTGGGTTAACTCATTAGGACTAAATCCATAAAAAACCAACACAAACATAAACTTAAAACATCTTAGTTTGCCGCTTTATACCAACTGCGATAATGCTGAGGCTAATTAGTGGATCTTATTGAAAAATGATCCAGCGATTAGCTTGAGAGATCGGCAAAGGCAACCTACAATCGCCCTCTCTTTGTCAGTTGTTTGTGGAAATTCATGCAAGATATTGAAACACGTAAAGGCATTATCCTCGCCATTTGTGCTTATTGCTTATGGGGCATAGCACCACTGTATTTTAAATTACTGGCTGATGTGTCAGCCTTCGAAATCTTGGCTCACCGCGTGGTGTGGTCCTTTATCTTTATCATCATTTTAATGCAGTTTATTGGCGGATTTTCACGCCTAAGACTGTTATTGAAAAAGCCAAAACAATTACTGGTGTTGGCGCTGACCTCGGTACTGATTGCACTTAATTGGCTGATTTTCATTTGGGCGATTAACAACGGCCACATGCTCGATGCCAGTTTAGGTTATTTCATTAATCCACTATTTAACGTATTGCTTGGAATGGTATTTTTATCTGAGCGGTTACGAAAATTACAGTGGTTTGCGGTGGCGCTTGCCTGTATCGGGGTGCTCATCCAGCTCATCTCCTTTGGCTCTATCCCATTGGTGTCTTTAGCGCTGGCAGCATCATTTGGTTTTTATGGTTTATTACGTAAAAAAGTCAACATTGATGCTAAAGCGGGTTTATTGGTTGAAACCGCTATTTTACTGCCTGTGGCATTAGCTTATTTAGCCCTAACGCTTGATACCGCATCGGCAAATATGCTCACTAACGATATTGGAATGAACTTAACCTTAGTGGCCGCAGGTATTGTTACCACCATTCCACTATTGTGCTTTGCAGGGGCAGCCATTCGTATCCCATTATCCATGCTGGGTTTTTTCCAGTATATTGGCCCAAGTATCATGTTCATGTTGGCAATATTTTTATTCAAAGAGCCTTTTGATATTGAAAAAGGGGTCACATTTGGCTTTATTTGGAGTGCATTAGTGTTGTTTACCGCTGATATGGCGCTGCAGCGCCGTCGCCGCTTAAAGCAAAGCTAATAGCTATCGCCTTTTCAATGCTTCATTGCCGCAATGGCTTTCATTGCGGCCTCGTTATCCTCTAGGGTTACTAGCATTACATAGCCTCTAGTGGTTGGCAGTAGCAAGGCATCGTCCCTTGTGAGTGACACCAGCGCCTTATCGCCGTTTTTAAGGGTAAACCATCCTAGTGAGTATCCGGCAATGCCTATGCCGTTTGTACGCCACTGTGGCGTTAATTCTAATTCAGTTGTTAAGTCCACTACTCTCACTTGCTGCCAAAGTAATTCATCCGTGTTGAAATCCTGACTGTAAAGGGGGATCGATAACGTCAAAGGCTTATTGTCAGGCTTTAGCGTCAACTGGCTATTATTGGTTTGATACAGGGTCCATGAGAACAGCATAAACAGGAATAAAATAATCCCGTAGCTAACATACAACGCAGTGCTCGGTAATTTCTTTACCCAAATCAGCGCCGTTAGCCCTACTAACCCAACCAGCACCCCGACAAAATTGAACATGCCGTGACTGCTTAATCCTGCTAATGCTATTTCAGTCATTTTTCCTACTTAGTGATGTGTTTTTATAAGGATACATCTTTATTCATTTTTCAATATTATCATAATCTTCATAACATGCTGACCGGCATAGTTTTATCACCCCAAATCTTGCCTAAAAATCAGTAACCATGATGAGTTAACATCTGAAATACACAAAAATGCCACCGTAAAGTAACCTCCACGGTGGCATTGCTATAACGGCACAATCGCAATACAGCTTACAAGTCCAACGCCAGAACTTTTGAATTGCGTTGGAAGTTATACAGCTTCTTTTTTGCGTTAGGCAGCTGTTCAACATCAACAATATTAAAGCCGAACTCCAAGAACCAATGAATACTGCGGGTGGTTAAGGCAAACAGTTTCGAATAACCTCGAACCCGTGCTTGGCCAATAATATTGTTCAGCAACACACTGCCTCTGTCAGCATCACGATAGTCTTGATGCACCACTAAACAGGCAAACTCACCGGCATTGTCTTCTTCAAAGGGATATAACGCCGCGCAGCCAATGACTAAGCTATCGCGCTCAATCAACATAAACTGCTCAATTTCCATTTCCAGCTGCTCACGGGAGCGGCGCACTAGCACCCCTTGCTCCTCTAATGGGCGAATAAGGTCTAATACTCCACCGATATCGCCAATGGTGGCGCGTCTTAAGCGCTCAGCGCTTTCAGTAACAATTTGGGTACCAATACCTTCACGGGAGAACAACTCTTGTAGCAAAGTGCCATCTTCAAGGTAGCTCACCAAGTGACAACGTGGAATGCCATTACGACAAGCATCAATACTGGCCTTTAAAAACGCCATGGTGCCCACACAGGATTTACCCGCCGTTTGCATTTCATCCAAGATGGACTGCGCGCCATTTGGCATCAGCTCAGCAATCACCTCGCCGTCTTTGCCCAAAATGCCGTGGGTATTACTAAAACCAATAATTTTGTCGGCTTTAAGCTTTATAGCCACTTTGGTGGCCACTTCTTCGGCAGTTAAGTTAAAACATTCGCCAGTGACAGAAACCGCAATAGGCCCCATCAATACAATACAATTTTTTTCCAGCTGGCGTTCAATACCTTGAGTATCAATACGGCGCACTTTGCCCGTTAGGCAAAAATCCACCCCGTCATCGACTCCCAAAGGCTGAGCAATAACAAAGTTGCCACTGACAAGGTTGATTTGTGCATTTTGCATTGGGGTGTTGCCAAGGCTCATTGACAGCCTTGCTGTAATATCAAATTGCACTGAGCCTGCAACTTGTTTAATCACTTTTAATGAGTCTTCATCAGTAATGCGCACGCCGTTGTGATAACTCGGTTCAATACCCGCACTGTGCATGGCGCTATCAATTTGCGGCCTTGCGCCGTAGACCAACACCACTTTAATCCCTAAGGAGTGCAACAAGGCGACATCGTTTAAGATGCCTCTAAATTGATTATGCAGCAGGGCTTCGCCGCCAAGCATGACAACAAAGGTTTTTCCGCGATGAACATTAACGTATGGCGCTGAATGGCGGAAACCATCAACCAGCTCTGTGGTTCTTAAAGGCACATTAACCCCTAAACAAATAATCAATCAGAACAGTCAGTGACAAAACCACCAACAATATAATTACGCAATAATATTGCATTTAAATTCACTTTAAAAGCATTTTATCGCATTAGTAATAGTTTTAGACCATAAATAGTGCCTATAAAGCAGTAAATAAGCTCACATAACCGCCAAATAGTTCAAATGGCGTTTATGCATAAGGCGGCAATATAGCGTCAATAAGTGAATAATGAAGACAAAATAAGCGTAACGACCTCTATCACTGTAAGGCGTTGTTTATAAAGCAAGAGAAAAGCATAACTGATTGAAATTGATAACGCGGAGATCTGGATTACATTTTTGACAGGCAAAAAAAAAGCCCCATAAAGGGACTTTTTTAAAAGAACAAAATCAATTACTTGATTTTAGCTTCTTTGTACATAACGTGCTGGCGAATAACTGGATCAAATTTCTTGATTTCCATTTTTTCAGGCATGTTACGCTTATTTTTTTCAGTAGTGTAGAAGTGACCAGTTTTAGCACTAGATACTAATTTGATCTTCTCACGATTACCTTTAGATTTAGCCATTTTCTATTATACCTTCTCGCCGCGGGCACGAAGTTCTTTAACAACAACTTCAATACCTTTTTTGTCGATGATACGGATACCTTTGGTAGATACACGTAGTTGCACGAAGCGTTTTTCTTCTTCTAACCAAAAACGGTGGTTTTGTAGGTTAGGTAAAAAACGACGACGAGTCGAATTTTTAGCGTGCGAACGGTTGTTACCAACCATAGGCTTCTTGCCAGTAACTTGGCATACTCTTGACATGTCAATCTTCTCCAAAAACAATTTTAAAACGCTCGAGCATTTATGTGCCTCGTGTGGCCGTCGCCCGAGGCACAAAGAGGGCGCATTTTATACACGATAACAAAAATAAGGTCAAGCGTTGTTTAATTTATCCACCCGCGTTCAGCAAAAGAAACTATCTCCTGATCGCCTACAACCATATGATCTAAAAGAGAAACATCGATAGTAGATAAGGCTTTTTTTAATCTGTCAGTAATTTGCCGATCTGCCTGACTTGGCTCTGCAATGCCAGACGGGTGATTATGACACACTATGACTGCCGCAGCTTTTTTTTCCAACACCAAGCTCACCACTTCACGTGGGTAGACTGATGCAGAATTAATCGTTCCGCGGAATAATTCTACAAATTGAATCACTCTATGTTGGCTATCCAACAATAGTAATGCAAACACTTCATAGGATCGGTCTGCTAATTGTCTCATTAAATAGTCCCGAGTTAAATCAGGATTTACCAAAATTTGCCCTCTACGCAGATTTTCTTGCGAAATTCGCTTAGAAATCTCCGATGCCGCCTGTAATTGGGCATATTTTACCGGCCCAACACCCGACAATTGGCAAACTTGACTACGCGGTGCACAAAATAAAGCCCTTAATCCGCCAAACTGACCAATCATATCTCGGGCAAGATCGACCGCATTTTGACCTGCTATGCCATTTCGCAGTAAAACCGCCAGTAACTCGGCATCCGATAAATGCCCTGCACCTAAATGTAATAATTTGTCTCTTGGCCCTTCTCCTTCAGGCCAGTCTTTAATCGCCATAAACACTCCTTGTTTAATGTCATCCGTGATGGGGGCACTCATACTTGTATGAGTAAGTTATAGATAGTGGGTAGCAATAACTTTTTGTAAATAGCGAGTTGTGACCCTTAGTTGTTGTGACCCTTAGCACATTATTATGGTCTATATTTTTAATTTCGGATCATCATCCTTATTTAGATTGTGATATCTTAGCCGCAATATCGCGATGAGCAGGATTGAGCAAAACATGCTGACAAATAAAAAAGTCCTTCTAGGCATAGGTGGTGGTATTGCTGCCTATAAAAGTGCCGACTTAATACGCCGCCTTAAAGAGCGCGGTGCTGATGTTCGTGTGGTCATGAGCCAAAGCGCCATGGAGTTTATTACCCCACTGACAATTCAAGCGCTATCAGGTCATCCTGTGGCCTCAGATTTACTCGATCCAGCAGCTGAAGCCGCAATGGGACATATTGAGCTCGCCAGATGGACTGATGTGGTTATCGTCGCACCAGCGACAGCTAACCTCATTGCGCGTATTAATGCAGGTATGGCAGATGAACTGTTAACCACCACCTGCCTTGCTACTGAAGCGCCAATTATCGTTTGCCCAGCCATGAACCAGCAAATGTATCGCAACCTTGCAACCCAAGAGAACCTTGCCAACATTAAACGTAAAGGCATCACCGTTTGGGGGCCTGCCAGTGGCGATCAAGCTTGTGGCGAAGTCGGCCCAGGTCGAATGCAAGAGCCCTTGGCCATTGCTGAGCAACTGGTGCAGTATTTCGCCCCAGCTGAAAAACCATTAAACGGTTACAAATTGATCCTGACTGCGGGCCCAACCCGTGAAGCAATCGATCCGGTTCGATACATCTCTAACCATAGCTCAGGTAAAATGGGCTTTTCATTAGCCGCAGCCGCAACCCAAATGGGCGCTGAAGTCACCCTCATTAGCGGCCCTGTTAATCTGGCCACACCTTCAGGCGTTAAGCGCATCAATGTCGAATCAGCACAACAGATGTTAGATGCCGTCATGGAAAACATTGAAGACCAAGCTATTTTTATCGGCTGCGCTGCAGTGGCCGATTACCGCATCGCCACCGTCGCTGAATCTAAAATCAAAAAGTCGGCTGAGCATATGCAACTTGCGCTCGTTCGCAATCCTGATATCTTAGCCAGCGTTTCAGCGCTAAAAAATCGACCTTTCACTGTAGGTTTTGCTGCAGAGACCGATAACGTAGAAGAATATGCCCGTGGCAAGCTTGAACGCAAAAAATTAGATCTTATTGCTGCCAATGACGTATCAATTGCAGGTCTAGGGTTTAACGCCGATAACAATGCGCTGCAGGTGTTCTGGAAAGACGGTAGTGAAAAACTACCCGCAACAGACAAACTGACACTGGCAACGCAATTACTTACTTTGATAGCAGCAAAGATTAAAACATCATGAAAACACCTGTAGAACTTAAACTTCTCGACTCGCGTATTGGCAGCGAGTTTCCTTTACCTGCTTATGCCACCCCAGGCAGTGCAGGTATGGACTTACGTGCCATGATTGATACCACTATGGTTATCGAGCCAGGTGAAACCGTATTAATCCCAACTGGCATAGCTGTACATGTTGCCGATCCAAGCTTAGCTGCCGTGATCTTGCCTCGCTCAGGCTTAGGTCATAAACATGGCATCGTATTAGGCAATTTAGTCGGCTTAATTGATTCAGACTACCAAGGCCCCTTAATGGTGTCTTGCTGGAACCGCAGCGATAAAGCCTACAGCATCGAAATAGGCGATCGTTTAGCGCAGTTAGTTTTTGTGCCTGTAGTACAGGCGCAGTTTACCTTAGTCGATGAGTTTGATACCTCAGAACGTGGTGAAGGTGGATTTGGTCATTCTGGCACCAAATAACCTTTACAAGTAGTCACAATCCTAGGAATAAATAATGGCGGCTAGCCCAAAAATAAATCGTCGTGAGCACATTTTACAGTGCCTTGCGCATATGCTGGAAACCAGCCCTGGTCAACGTATTACCACTGCTAAGTTGGCAGCTGAAGTTGGTGTTTCAGAAGCGGCGTTATATCGCCACTTCCCAAGTAAAGCGAGAATGTTTGAAGGCTTGATCGAGTTTATTGAAGATGCGATTTTATCGCGCTTGAATATCATCATGGATGAAGAAAAAGACACCATGAAACGTTGTGAGCTGGTACTGCAACTCTTACTGGTGTTTTCAGAGCGTAACCCGGGGATCTCACGGGTGCTCAATGGTGATGCACTTTTAGGTGAAAATGAACGTTTACGCAGCCGCATTAGCGCACTGTTTGCAAAAATTGAAACCCAAATCAAACAAATACTGCGTGAAAAAACCCTCCGTGAAGGCAAAGGTTTTAATATCGACGAAGCCATACTTGCCAACCTACTGCTTGCAGTAGCAGAAGGGAGAATCGCTCAGTTTGTGCGTAGTGAGTTCAAACAAAAGCCCACTAAGCACTTCGATGAACAGTGGCAGTTTATTCAGCAGCAACTGTTGAGAAGCTAACCTATTAGCATTGCTAATATCGCTTATTATGGTCGTTGAATTAACACAAAACAACAACATATCTAAAACGCACTTCGGTGCGTTTTTTATTGCCGATAAATTGTATTTGTTAATTAAATGTCGTACTTTGGCTTTAGTTTATCGATAGCTATCGATAAATATTACCACTACAAAAATTAACAAGGATGTTTATGAAACACACTGCTGTTATTGCAGCCTGTCTGCTGGCCTTTATTCCCTCAATATCTCATGCGGCATCATTATCTGATGCGAGCCTTTTCAGTAAAGGGGCAAAGTTTAGCGATGTCAAAATTTCTCCAGAAGGTGATTACCTCAGTGCATTAACTAGCCACAATGGCAAAAAAACCTTAGTTATTTTAGAAACAAAAACCAAAAAGCTGCTCAATGCGCTCAACTTTCCAGGTAATGCCGAAGTCGGCAATTATGTATGGGCAAACCATGAACGTATTGTGCTACAAAAAGTCTATTTAAAAGGTTGGTCCGACATTCCACAATATTATGGCGAATTATTTGCTATTAACGCTGATGGCTCACGCAAAAAATACTTATTTGGCTATAACAGTGGCGAGCAACAAACCGGTTCCCATATAAAGAAAAACACCGCTATTAATGCCACTGCATTCATACTTGATCCAATGCCAGAAAACAATAAACACATGCTGGTCAATGCGATACCATGGAGCAGTGCGCTTTCGAGAGGTTATGATAGCCTTCAAGATGTATATCGTGTCGATCTCTATACTGGTAAAAGACGCAAAATCGTTACCTCTCCCATAGGTAAAGCTAGCTTTTTAACCAATCATACAGGCGAAGTAAAATTTGTAGCTGGTATCGATAGTCAAAATAAAACCCAAATATTTTATCGCCATGAAGGCGATTGGCTGAACAGTAGCAAGCTTAATCTTGGTTTGACTGATTTTTATCCCATTTCATTCGCCAATAACCCTGACACCATTTTTGCCGCAGGCAGAGAAGACAATCACACCTTGGGGGTGTATAAAATTGATTTAACTAGCGGCGAAAAGCAACTGGTTGTTCAAGATGAAGATGTTGACCCAAGCAACTATTGGATTAATAAAAAAACCAAACAGCTTTATGCCGTCGAATTCGATAGCGGATATCCAACTTATGCCTTTGTAGATAAACAAGATCCCCACTCCAAACTAGTTAAACAATTGCTGGCATCACTACCTGGACATCAAATCCAAATAGTCAGTGAAACTAACGACGCTAAACTCGCTATCATTAAAGCCTTCAACGATCGCAACCCTGGTGATTACTACTTATTTGATACCGAAAACACCAAACTTGAATATCTTTTGTCTGAAAAAAGCTGGCTAGACCCTGATGCCATGGCTGAAGTGAAACCTATCAGCTTCACCAGTCGTGATGGCAAAACGATTTCTGGTTACCTCACCTTGCCCGCAGGTAAAGAAGCCAAAAACCTACCACTGATTGTTAACCCCCATGGCGGCCCACATTATATCCGCGACAATTGGGGTTTTGACCCACAAAATCAGTTACTGGCGAATCAAGGCATGGCGGTATTACAGGTTAACTTTCGAGGTTCAGGTGGTTTTGGTGGACAATTTCAACAAGATGGTTATCAAAAGTGGGGCTCTGAGATTCAATACGACATCATTGATGGCACCAAATATGTAGTTGACCAAGGTTTTGCAGATAAAGATCGCATTTGTATTGTGGGCGGCAGTTTTGGCGGCTACAGCGCCCTACAAAGTGCCATTATTGAGCCTGATTTATTCAAGTGCGCCATTGGCTTTGCCGGTGTTTACGATTTAGAAATGATGTTTGAAGAAGGTGATGTACAAGAATCTCGAAGTGGCACTAGCTATTTAAAAGATGTGCTTGGGGAAAACCCTCAACAACTTAAAGCCATGTCACCCGCCTTTAATACCGATAAGCTTAAAGCCAGCTTATTACTCGTTCATGGCGGCAATGATGAGAGAGCACCCATTGAGCAGTTAGAGTCATTAGAAAAAGGCTTAAAGCAGCACAAATACCCTTATCAAAAACTAGTCATGGATGATGAGGGTCATGGCTTTTATAATGATGAACATAGAGCCAAATACTACAATAAGATGTTGAGTTTTTTGAAAGATAATCTCAAGTTGTAATTTTGTCGCCTCACACCAAAGCCGATACTTGACTAAAAAGGTCGGCTTTTTTTATTTCAATAATATTAATTTGACCTAAATCACGTTATTATCCCGTCCCTGATCTTTGATGCAGCGCTTGCCCATAAAGCGTTAACGTCATTTTTAGCATACACTCATTAAGTATTACCCCTGTGGTTGGAGGATAAGATGGCACTAAGTGAAGCCGCGTTGAAAGTTAAAGCAGCACTAACTGAACAAGGGCTTGAAACCCCAATGCTGCCTCAAACTTACACAGCAGAAGAGCGTAAGCAGAAAATTGAGCATCATATGAAAGAAATCCTGACATTAATGTCGCTGGATTTATCGGATGATAGCTTGATGGACACCCCACGCCGCATTGCCAAAATGTATGTTGATGAAATCTTCTCCGGCCTTGATTACCAGAACTTCCCTAAAATCACTGTCATCGATAATAAGATGGGCGTTGATGAAATGGTACGAGTGCAAGACATCAGCCTCACCAGCACCTGTGAGCATCACTTAGTGACCATTGATGGCTTTGCTACAGTTGCTTATCTGCCCCGTACTAAGATTATTGGCCTGTCGAAGATTAACCGCATCGTGCGCTTCTTTGCCCAGCGTCCACAAGTACAAGAAAGACTGACTCAGCAAGTGCTGGTTGCCCTGCAAACCTTGCTTGAAACCAAAGATGTGGCGGTAAAAATGGATGCAGTGCATTACTGCGTTAAATCCCGTGGCGTTATGGACTCAACCAGTTCAACCACCACCACAGCGTTAGGTGGGGTGTTTAAATCAAATCCTGCTACCCGCGCTGAGTTTTTACATCAGTCTAAGTGCTAATTAAATACTATTGATTAGAAGATGGTAATTGCACAACCAAACACAAAAAAGCCAGACATCATGTCTGGCTTTTGCTTTCTCGCTATTAATACAAAACAGATTAAATACCGTATTGCGCTCGATAAGCACTCACTGACGCTAGCTCTTTTTCCATGCCAGGTTTTTCAGATAAATAGCTAATCAAGTCAGACAGCTTAACGATAGAAACGATGTCACAGCCAAAGTCACGCTCAACTTCTTGAATAGCTGATAACTCGCCTTTGCCTTTTTCTTGTCTGTCTAGGGCAATCAATACGCCTGCAAGGCTTGCATCATGGGCTTCAATGATTTCCATCGATTCACGAATTGCGGTGCCCGCGGTGATCACATCATCCACTAACATCACTTTGCCAGCAAGTTCACTACCCACTAATGAGCCGCCTTCACCATGAGTTTTCGCCTCTTTACGGTTAAAGCAATATGGCACATCTTTATCATGATGATCGCACAAGGCAACCACTGTGGTCGTTGCAATTGGAATGCCCTTATAAGCAGGGCCAAACACTAAATCGTAATTGATACCAGAATCAACTAATGCAGCAGCATAAAAGCGACCAAGACGTGCTAAATCACGACCCGTATTGAATAAACCCGCATTAAAAAAGTATGGGCTAGTACGGCCTGATTTCAGGGTAAACTCACCAAAGCGTAATACCTGACGCTCAAGCGCAAATTCAATAAACTCACGTTGATATGCTTTCACATTATCTCCTTTATACTGTTATCATTTTTTGTAGAATACATTTTAAAAAAGGGCCCTAATGGGCCCTTAATTCAAATCAATTTTTAGCTTAATGCCGCTTTCTGAATGTCCACGATTTCGCGGATGCCGTGCTTGGCTAACTCAAGTAAGCTTAATAGCTCTTCATGACTGAATGGCTCGCCTTCAGCAGTACCTTGGATTTCAATCATCTTGCCAGTTTCAGTCATCACAACGTTCATGTCAGTTTCAGCAGCGCTATCTTCGATATATTCTAAATCGCAGATTGGCTCACCTTTATAAATACCAACACTAACAGCAGCAATTAAGAACTTAAGCGGGTTAGTTTTTAAAATGCCTTTACCACGAGCCCAGTTCAGCGCGTCAACTAATGCAACACAAGCACCAGTAATCGCTGCAGTACGTGTTCCGCCGTCAGCTTGAATCACGTCACAATCGATAACGATAGTGTTTTCACCCAATGCTTTCATATCAACAGCTGCACGTAATGAACGGCCGATTAAGCGTTGGATTTCTTGAGTACGACCAGACTGCTTGCCACGAGCAGCTTCACGTTGCATACGGCTATGAGTCGAACGCGGAAGCATACCGTATTCAGCAGTTACCCAGCCTTGGCCTTGGCCTTTAAGAAAACGTGGTACGCCTTCTTCAAAACTGGCAGTACATAAAACTTTTGTGTCACCAAATTCAACCAACACCGAACCTTCAGCGTGAGCTGTAAATTGACGAGTAATCGTAACTGGACGAGATTGTGCAGGTGTTCTGTCGCTTGGACGCATATGCATTTCCTATAGTGTGGAATTGATGACTTAATTTCGCAGCATATTATAGTGACTTGTTTCAGTGGATGCCACGCTTAACAAAACCCTTATTGGATTTTTATTAACAAAACGGCACACTGAGGGATTAAATATTGTTTAAATGATGTGAGACACATGAAAATTGCCATCTTTGGTGCCGGCTCAACAGGCTGTTTTTTAGCAGGCGAACTCAAGCTCGCTAAGCTTGATGTCAGTGTTATTTGCCGGCCACGGATTAAACACAGCATTATTGAAAATAACGGTATTCGGCTTACCGACTATCAAGGCTTAGATCAACGCGTCATGCCAGATGCACTGATGACCGATATCAACCAGTCTGTTAATAAGAGCCGTAATAAAAGTGATAATAATAGCGGCGATAATGAGCAAATAACGCAATTCGATGTCATCTTTGTCACCCTAAAATGCCACCAACTTACCAGCATCATCGATGACTTATTAGCAATATCAACCCAGCAAAGCGCCATCGTATTAATGCAAAATGGCCTAGGTAGCCTTGAAATCCTTCAGCAAGCCTTTAAAAACCGCAATCAAGTAAGGCAAATCTTTCAGGGCATCACCCCGTTTAATGTATTGCAGCAAGACAACGCCAGCTTTCATAAAGGCACTGAAGGGGTATTTACCTTCGAAACATGCCCGCAAACTCACGCCATTGACACCGCGATGAACAAAGCACAGGCAAATATCAGCTGCACATTAGCAACCGATATGGCGGCCATTATTAATGGTAAATTACTGCTCAACCTCAATAACGCCTTAAACGCCATATGTGATGTACCGATAAAGCAGCAATTAAGCCAGCGCAAAACCCGAAAACTGCTGGCCATGGCAATGCAAGAGTGGCTTAAGGTCTGCAAACAAGCACACTTACCACTGGCCCAATTCGCCAAAGTTAAACCCAGCTTGCTACCGCTGATTTTATCGCTACCTGATAGCTTATTTACCTTGATAGCAAAACCCATGTTGGCAATCGACCCGCACGCACGTTCATCGATGTGGCAAGATATACAAGCACAGCGCCCCACAGAAATTGATTACCTAAATGGCGCAGTCGTAAAGCTTGGGCTCAACCACCAAGTGGCAACCCCAGTAAACAGCGCTATAGTCGCAGGAATTAAAAAATTAGAGCAAGGCAAGACAATCAGTATCGATGAGATTTACCTCATGATCCGAGCTTAACTCGCACCTATATAGCGCCAGCACTTACAGAAAGTTAGCCCTGATATACCGCTAGCATTGCTTTCAGCTAGATACAAAAAAGCCGAGCTCATCACTGCATGCAGCAACCAACTCGGCTTTTTAACGCCTTAAAACAATTAATAGTCGTAAATAGTCTCGCTAAATCTACTTAGTCTTTTTAATCATAGGCAGCACCAACAGCGCCACACCTACCACTAAAAATGGAATACTCAATAATTGCCCTGCACTCATTGTCCAATCTGTGGCATAAGCGGCTTGCTTAACCTTGACCATTTCGATGGCCCAACGTGCGCTGAATACGCTACACAAGAACAGTCCAAAAATAACCCCGTGCTTTTGTTTTAAGTTGGTAAATTTATACACAGCAAACAAAGCAATAAAGATAACTAAATAGCTAATGGCCTCATATAACTGCGCCGGATGGCGCGGCAGCATATCAATACGTTCGAAAATAATGCCCCACGGTTTAGTGGTCGGTAGCCCTAAAATCTCTGAATTGGCAAAGTTTGCCATCCGTACAAAAAAGCCAAATATCGCTGTCGCAATGGCTAAGCGGTCAAGTAAAAACAAAAACGGCATATCGGTTTTACGCTTGTAATAGTAAAGCGCTAAAATGGCACCTAAACCGCCGCCATGGCTGGCTAAACCGCCTTCCCAAATGGCCAAAATCTTCATTGGATTGGCAAAATAGTAACTTGGATCGTAAAAGAAACAGTGCGCTAAACGGGCGCCAACAATAATCCCCACCACACAATAAGTCAGTAAATTATCTAGCGATGCGACATCTAAACCTTCTTTTTTGTACATGTGCTTCATAACTTGAAAACCACTGGCAATGGCTACCGCAAACAAAGCCCCATACCAATGTACTTGTAAACCCATAAATGAAATTAATACTGGGTCGAGATTCCACACAAAATGGTCCAATTGACTACTCCAAACATTAACAACCACTCACGCAGCAGGCGTGAGCAAATAATTGCCGCTACTATAAACAATTCATCGGCTTAATTCGATGACTATGGTCACCACAGCAGACTATTTCCATGATAGGTAGACGACACTCGTACCTTAATCGCAATGCTGTGACTGATAAAAGCCGCTTAAGTTGCACACTAACCAGTATAAATAGCTCAAAAGCCAGTTGATAAAACTTGCTAAGCTTTGACCTTCACAATCAGCAGACTATAATCGACACACTATTTACGTTGCTAATTAATCAGGGTTCACAATGATCCAAAGTATGACCGCCTACGCTCGCATTGAGCACAAAGCCGAATGGGGCACAGCCTCGTGGGAAATCCGCTCAGTCAATCAACGCTACTTAGAAACCTACTTACGCTTACCAGAGCAAATGCGTAGCCTAGAGCCAGTATTGCGCGATCGCCTACGTAAACGCTTAAACCGCGGCAAGGTTGAGGTCAACTTACGTTATGAACTATCAGAGTCTGGCAGCAGTGAAATGCGCCTAAACCAAGACTTGGCCAAGCAACTACTTAACGCAGCAGAGTGGTTAAAGAAAGAATCTAGCCATGGCGAGCTTAACTTAGCCGACATTCTACGCTGGCCTGGTGTGATGTCTGGCGCAGAGCAAGACATGGGCGACATCAATAAAGACTTACTGGTGGCTTTTGATGGCGCTGTAGCGCAATTTATCGAAGCTCGCGGCCGTGAAGGTGAAGCAATCAACACTATGCTGCAAACCCGCCTAGACCAAATTGTTGAACAAGTGGCCATCGTGCGCGAGCACATGCCAGCCGTGATGCAATGGCAACGTGACAAGCTAACCAACCGTTTAGCTGAAATCACCGGCGAACTTGATCCTGCTCGTATGGAGCAAGAAATGGTGCTACTTGCACAAAAGATGGATGTCGCAGAAGAAATGGATCGCCTTGATGCACACGTTGCAGAAACGCGCTTAATCCTCAAAAAAGGTGGCGCACAAGGCCGCCGCTTAGATTTCATGATGCAAGAGTTTAACCGCGAATCTAACACCTTAGCGTCTAAATCAATCAGTGCAGAAGTCACCGCCGCAGCGGTAGAACTTAAAGTGCTTATTGAGCAAATGCGCGAGCAGATCCAAAACGTTGAATGATATCCAATAGAGTCCAAACAAAACCTTTTACCACTGATTTTAAACAATTTAATTAAATATCGGTCCAAAGAGGTCCATATACACCCACCACTTTCCAACACTAAATGGTGGGTGATATGGTGAGTAACTTAGTATATAGTCAATGCATGGCGGTGGGTAAAAACACCCACCCTTGTATTTGACTGGAGACTAAGGGGCTTATGGGAAAGTTAACCGCAAAGGAAGTTGCAGCAAAATCTAAAGGAGAACCTGGCCGATTCGCTGATGGTGAAGGTTTATATTTTGTCGTTCCCAAATCCGGCAAACCATTTTGGATGCTCCGCTACACCGCCAACAAGAAACGCAAAGAGATGACACTGGCTAAATACAGTGATCTTTCGTTAGCAGATGCACGCGCTGAAGCCGCAATTAAAATGAAGCAGTTTCGTGATGGTCTAGATCCTCTCGTTGCCAAGAAACGCGCCGAACAAGCCGAAATTAAAACCGTTGATGATCTCTTTGCCGATTGGCATTTAGGTAATATCAAAAGACTCAAACATCACGAAATCCCCGAACGTATCTACCGTAAAGACATTGCTCCCCATATAGGTAGCTTCAACGTAGATAGCGTCACCGCCAGAGACATAAGAGCAGTATTACAGACTATCGCAGCCTCTAACCGACCAGCAATAGCTAACGATGCTCTGATGTACAGCAAGCAACTTTTCAATCACGGCATAAAACTGGATCTGCTTGGCGCAAATCCAGCGAGTGCATTTTCTGTTTCTGATGCTGGTGGAGTAGAAAAGAGTAAAGACAGAGCCTTAACCATCGAAGAGCTCATGTAACCCTCCCTTAAAATCAGAATGTTTTAAATAGAGTTTTCCATTTACACTAAACCAAATGGAGAATCACATGAAAAAGACACGTTTTACAGAAAGCCAAATCATCAACATCCTCAAAGAAGGTGAATCAGGCGCCCTTACTGTGCCTGAGTTATGCCGCAAACATAATGTTGGTCAAAGTACCTATTACAAATGGAAATCGAAATACGGTGGGATGCAAGCCTCTGATTTAACCCGTATGCGTGAATTAGAAGCCGAAAATGCCAAGCTTAAAAAGATGTTTGCAGATGTCAGTTTGCAAAACATGGCGTTAAAAGACATTGTTGAAAAAAAGCTATAAAGCCAGCAGAGCGGAAGGTGTTAGCCCACTATGCCATTAATGAATTTGGCCTAGGTGTTGTGTTGGCTTGTGATGCGCTAAGTATTAGTCGTTGCACATTTTATTACCAACTCAAGCGTATCGATGATAATGACATCATTGAGGCCGTATCAGGCATCGCAGAGAAGCATAGGGCTTATGGTTTTCGAAAGATATTTAAACG
>NZ_JBFRKG010000049.1:0-118193 GCF_041469325.1 Shewanella sp. 10N.286.51.B8 | reverse complement strand
AGTTGGGGCTTTTTTGTATCTGAAATTTGTTGGAATGATTTTACTAAAAAAAACCTCGTCGTTCTAAAATAGGGCGTGCCAGTTCAAGTCTGGCCTCGGGTACCATTATTCTTCTATAAAGCGTTTATATACGACTTAGTATTAAGGTGTATGGTACAAAAAAGCCTTAACATTAGTTGGGGCTTTTTTGTGCCTGTAATTCGAGCGTTGGCGAAAGATAAAATTCCTCGTCGTTTTAAGATAGGGCGTGCCAGTTCAAGTCTGGCCTCGGGTACCATTATTCTTCTATAAAGCGCTTACATACGACTTAGTATTAAAGAGTATGGTGCGAAAAAGCCTCAACATTAGTTGGGGCTTTTTTGTGTTTGCAATTTGGCTATATCAATTTCATTTCTTAAAGTTATTTTGAAGGGGTGTGGTTGAAGTCTGGCTTACGCTTTCACCTTAATCATGTCGCATGCTTGTTGTCCCCAGTGGGCATAAATAACCTCACTTGGATGAAACCCATCAATGGCCATTGGCGCATCAGCTAACGTCAATTCCATATTAAGTTGTTCGCATGGCAGTGAGCTTGTTTGAACCCAATTAGAAAGAGCTAAGTTGAACTCTCGGCTTCTTGCGCCTAAAAACCACCTAAAAGGCTGTGGTAACGCTGGAAATCGATCCATTGGAGGCACATTAGTAATGATAATTTGTGTTCCTCCTAACTTTGATGTGATCAATGCGCACAACTCGCTTAATTGTAATATCCATGTTTTTGCCGATATTGGACTCAGCACATCATTTACGCCCAGAGAGATCACAATAACATCTGCTTTTGTTAGCTGATTTTGATGGGTCATGAGTTTGACTTTATTGAGGCAGTTTTGGGTGCTATAGCCACTTTGGGCCACCAGTTGCCAATTGAGCTGATAATCATTAGAGAGCCGCTTAACCATGTTTCCCGCCAGTGCTTGTTGCTGGTGGCTTACCCCAACTCCCGCTGCAGCAGAGTCACCTAGGATCAGTAGCGACAATTGTGGCGAACGGCATGAGGCATTAACGCGCTTGCCGCTTGGCTCTGGTAATTTTATGGTGGTTTTTTTTACCCAAATAGCCTGTACTAAATAAATAGGCCATAAAAATATTAGTGTTAGATAGTGCAATGTTACATTCCTTTGTTATGTGCTTATTTAAGGGGTTACGACCTTAAATTTGATTTCATAAAGCTGTTCAATACCCGGATACACTTCCTGTATTAAGGCTTTTAATACTGCCAAGGGCATATTTTCTTGCTGCGCATGCAAGTCGGTTAATTGTGTAAATGGCACTGTATTAACGGAAATAACCTTGATGTCGCAAAACCATTTATCTTCCTCAAAGGTGGATACGGTTAACGTTTCACCTGCAATAAAGTGGGATTCACTGTCATCGCGTAAGGTAATAGTTTTAGCGCCTGACAGAATGTCTGTTTCAAAGCGGCTGAAAAAAGTGATGCTGTTAAGTGCTGGCATAGTGGCTTTGAGCCTTTATTAATTGCAGGTTTATTGTGCGTTATAGTAAATCAGTTTACTGAGGTTTGCCTTAACTTGTTTATCTGTTTGGCTTATCATGAGCGCCATTGCGACTTACTGCTTATTTTAGGATATTTCCATTGCATACTTTGGCTCAATTACAGTCTGGTGAATTACACCAAAACAAGATAAAACGATTACAGATAGCTGAAGGGTTAACCAGTTTTCCCATGGAAATTATTAAGCTTGCTGATTCCCTTGAAGTGCTTGATTTGTCGAATAACCGTTTATCATCGCTACCTGATGAGTTTGAGCAGTTGCAACAGCTTAAAATTTTATTCCTATCGTTTAATTGTTTTACTGACATCCCAGATGTCATTGCTAAATGCCCAAAGCTTGAAATGATCGGTTTTAAAGCCAATCAAATAACTACAGTTGCCGAAGATTGTTTTCCTGTTGATACCCGCTGGTTAATTCTCACTGACAATAACATTGAGCAATTACCTCAATCCATTGGCAAGCTACATCGACTACAGAAGTTTGCCATGGCAGGCAATAAGCTCAACAATTTGCCGCCATCAATGAGTCAATGTACATCACTAGAGCTATTACGTATTTCAGCCAATGAATTGACTGTTATTCCAGATTGGTTATTCAAACTGCCCAATTTAGCTTGGTTGGCATTTAGTGGCAATCCTATAACAGCGCCTGTTATCAATAGTGATGACGCTGCTGTTAATAGTGGTTGTGCGTTAACGCCAATGGCGCAGTTATCATTAGGGGAGCAATTAGGCCAAGGCGCTTCAGGGGTGATTTATCAAGCACAATGGCAGCAGGACTCTGGCACAGCACTGGACGTAGCGGTGAAAATATTCAGAGGTGCGGTGACATCAGATGGTTACCCAAAAGATGAATTACATTGCTGTTTGCAAGCAGGCTTTCATCCTAATTTAATTGGCGTACTTGGCTTTATTGCTGATGCTGACAATCTTGGTTTAGTCATGGAGCTCATTCCTCAGCGTTATTACAACTTGGGTTTACCGCCGTCACTGGAAACCTGTACTCGCGATACCTTTTGTGATGACATGGATATATCCCTAAGGCAAATCGTCACCGTTATGCGCAGTATGGCAGCTGCGCTAGCCCATTTACATCAACATAAAGTCAGTCATGGCGATATATACGCTCACAACACCATGATTGATAGTGATGCCAATATGCTATTTGGTGATTTTGGCGCAGCAACGGACTTGTCAGCGCTTGCAGTAGAGCAAGCAGCGTATATGCAAGCCATTGAAGTCAGAGCATTAGGTAATATGCTAGATGACGTATTGGGGCATTTTAATGAATTTACAGGCCATGATAATAACCAGCTAAGGTTAGCAACTGCAGATAGTCAGATCATTAGCCAATTAAGCCAAATAGTGTCTAGTTGTTTGCAGGCTGACGTAGCGATGCGACCTCAGTTTATTCATATCCAGCAGCAATTAGCCACCATTCAACAGCAGTTATTGGATTAACAATCGTCGCTTATATTTAGGCCCAGATAGTTAAATTTATAAACAGGATAGGGGAGCGTTATGCCTGCAGCGTCATTAACGTCGTTAGTTGCACAAGTACGTCAATGCCAGCTTTGCCAGCATGCGTTGCCCCATGGCGTTAACCCAGTGATTCAAATTGATCCGCTAGCGCGTATTCTTATTGCTGGGCAAGCTCCAGGCCTTGCGGTGCATAAGTCTGGCATCCCGTTTGATGATAAAAGTGGTGACAGGTTACGAGATTGGTTAGGCATCGACAAAGACACCCTTTACGACCCTAAACAGATTGCGATTTTACCCATGGGCTTTTGTTATCCCGGTAAGGGGAAAAACGGTGATTTAGCGCCAATGAAAATGTGCGCCCAAACGTGGCGGCAACCCTTACTTAACCACTTAACTGATGTGAAGTTAACTTTGCTTATAGGCAAGTATGCTCAAGACTATCACTTGCCAAACAGGCAACAAACGCTGACAGAAACTGTTAAACATTGGCGTAATTTACCTTCGGGCATCATTGCATTGCCTCATCCAAGTCCTCGCAACAATATTTGGTTAGCAAAAAATCCATGGTTTGCTGAAGATTTATTACCAGTAATAAAATCGACAGTGCAGAATATTTTGCATGCTTAAGTGAAATATTTAATTGAAAGGGCTAATTTAGCTATGTTTTTAGACGAATTGATTGCAAAGTCAGCACTTGAACAATAAGTTTCATTTTTTTATTGATCCATTCTGAAAAACCAGTAAAGTATGCACCAAGTTCAGCGGCAGCAAGCAATTGCAGCAATTGAAAACAGATTCCGTAGCTTGTTTCGACAAGTTACAACAAGTTTGCCCGAGTGGTGGAATCGGTAGACACAAGGGATTTAAAATCCCTCGCTTAATAGGCGTGCCAGTTCAAGTCTGGCCTCGGGTACCATATTACATACGTAAGTATGGTGCAAAAAAGCCTCGACATTAGTCGGGGCTTTTTTGTGTCTGAAATTTGCTCAATGAATGACAAGATATAACAATCCCTCATCGTTTTAAAATAGGGCGTGCCGGTTCAAGTCCGGCCTCGGGTACCATCAGTTTTATTATCAAAAATATACGTCAGTATGGTGCCAAAATGCCTCAACATTAGTTGAGGCTTTTTTGTATCTGAAATTTGCTCAATGAATGACAAGATATAACAATCCCTCATCGTTTTAAAATAGGGCGTGCCGGTTCAAGTCTGACCTTTTTGTATCTGAAGTTTGTGAAATAGCGATATTTGCTCGTTCAAGTCTGGCGAGTACCACGAGTGAACACAGCAAATTTAGCCGCGTTACATTGAAACTTTGTGTTGAAATCCTGATCCGTATCAGGTGTGTTAAAACGACGAAATCAATCAGATTCATCGACTATTGTTGACGGACTTATTTGAATTGTTCTTGCTAAATTAATGTATTAAATCAATTAGCCATATCGGATTTTTAGACGATAAAAAATCCTCTCAATCAATATCTTTACGTCGCTGGGATGAGTGTTGCCTTTAGCTTTACATATTTGACAGTACACATGCCTCTGCTAAGCTTTTCGATACCCTGAAAGTAAACAAGGTATTATTTACAGGTATGGAAGCAAACAGCAGGAACGACTTAAGTTACCTAGAACGCTTAATGAGGTTGTTTACTCATGTGCAACCGGGAGAAGGTAAGTCAACCTTGATGCTCTCCGCTAACGCCTGTTTGCTACTGTTGCTGTATTACATTTTAAAGCCTATCCGTGAAGCACTCATCCTCTCTGAACACACCGCTGAAATACGCACTTACACGATAGCGATTCAAGCATTGGTGTTAATGATATTGGTGCCTTTATACGCTAGCTGGATAAGGACTCAGGGAACGAATGAAATATTGCCCCGAGTCACCTTAGCTGTGGCTGTGAGCTTGTTATTATTCTGGGGGCTTTATTTGTTTAAGGTGCCTATTTCAATCCCTTTCTTCGTTTGGCTAGGTGTGATCAATGTGCTGTTAATTGCCCAGTTCTGGGCCTATGCTGCAGATATTTACAGTCCAGATGAGGGTAAACGCTTGTTTGCTTTTATTGCAGCAGGGGCATCTTTAGGATCATTATTAGGTGCGCAAATTAGCAAACATCTATTTAAGCTTGTTGGCGCTGAAGGCTTGATGCTCGTCGCTGCGGTTTTACTTATCGCGACTATGTGGTTACCCAAATTAATTGGACTGAAATCAAAAAAAAACAAACAAATGACTACCATGGTCATTCATTCAAAGCAGGTTTTGATACCGTACTGAATAATCGTTACTTGTTGGTGATTGCTGGGTTTGTAGTGTTACTCAACTGTGTGAATACTACAGGAGAATACATTCTGGCCAAATGGGTGCAAATTCATGCGCAGCAGGGAGCCGATGTCAAACTGATTATAGGTGAGTTTTACAGTGACTTTTACACTTGGGTAAACTTATTCAGCATGATAATTCAGTTATTACTGGTTTCTCGAATATTCCAGTGGATCCATATACATGGTGCCATTCTAATTTTACCCTTTGTCGCTTTTGTGGGCTATGGATTAGCGACTTTTATCCCTATATTCACCCTATTTAAGCTAATAAAGATTGCTGAAAATAGCATAGATTATTCATTACAAAATACTGCCCGGCATGCACTGTTTCTGCCTTTAAATCAGCAACAAATTTTTGAAGGGAAGACTGTGATCGATGCATTTTGTTGGCGTTTGGGAGATTTGGCTCATGTGGTGATCATCTTTATTGGCCTTAAAGTATTCAAGCTTGATCATTATGAGTTTGCGGCGGTTAATCTGGTGCTTTCCCTGCTTTGGATAATATTGGCATTTAACCTTGCTCGCAAGCATAAGCAATTGGTCAATGAGCATGATTAATACCTGTTTTAATTCTGATGTCTTGCTAAGCGCTAACTAATTTTAAGTAGTTGCATTGTCATAAACGGATTTATTATCTGTGGCTTAAAGAGCCTAAATATATCGATATAAGTGAAATCCATCGCCCTTTAAAATAGACTTTACCAGCGTGATATCTCATCGATTGAATAGAAGGAGCGCAATATGCAATATTTGAAGATGGCTTTTTTTCTGACGATATATTTAGTCGCTTTCTTGTCTCACGCTGTAACCGTTCCTTTAATCCGAGATGAAACGGTTATCTTTGACTTATTAAATGATGGCGATATTAATCTTTCTAAAAGTGTTGCTAAAGCGTTCACGACAAAAGAAAGTATTATGGAAATTCGCAGGGTAGGTTTAGTCAAAAATAGTGTACAGATACGTGCCGCCTTTCGAGATAAAACAGTAAAAGATTATGCTAGAGGTAACGTTGGTTTAATGTATTACGATAGCTACTACAATGAATTAGCAGCATATATTATTTCAAAATACCTTGGCCTTAATATTATTCCTGCGACAGTGCTTCGAAGTATACCAATAGGGAAAAAAGGGCTAAAACCGAGTAAAAAATTGAGAAAAGGCAGTTTGCAATTATGGGTAGAGAATAGTGTCGTGCTTTACGATTTAACTGCTCTTAGCCTGCCTTACCCGGGATCCGCCGAATATAAAAATCACCAAATAAAAGAAATCAAAACATTCGATTGTATTATTGGCAATGTTGACAGGCATGCTGGCAACCTTTTAGTCGATCTGAATGAAAGATTTGAAGACCCAAATGAAGTGACGGACAGGAAAAAAGCTTATCTTGGTAAAATTTGGGCCATCGATCACTCTAGATCTTTTTATCGAGGGCCTCGGCTAGACATCCGAACTTGTAAGCTAAGTAAGTTAAAGTCAGATGCTATTAGCATGCTGTTTATGCAAGGGATGAGAGATTGGAAAATTGAAGAACTAGAAAAAAGACTCCGAGCGAGTGGTCTATCTGAGCAACAATTAGCTCACCTCAGATTGGAATCTATTGAGCATCGCTTTCAAAAAGTAAAACAACATTTTGAGGAACAGCAGCGAAAGAGTGGCATGACTGATGAAGAATATTACAGCTCGGGGCTTTGGCATCGGGTTTGGTGAAGGTTAAGCGATTAAGTTCGAAGACGGCTTAAAAGATGACATGTCAAACCCGCTGTAATATAGCGCTATTTACAGGGGCTTACAATCTCTTGGTTACAGCCTCAGTAAATCTACAATCATTTAAGTCAATATCAGTATCTTGCCTGTTATCCTCTCTATGAGTTTGGTTAACTCTTTATCTTAATTAGAGTATTTGGCGTTTATGGGCTAGTACAGCGCTTTTGCTTAAGCTCTTATATTGAAAATAAACACGGAATTACTGACAGGTATGGCATAAATCACTTAAGCGGCTTAAGGTAGCGAGCGTAGTTAATGAGGATTTTTACTCATGTTCTGCCAGCTTTTTTAATAACAGATCACGACGTTTGAGTAACGCCTTGATTTGTTTTCTCTTGAGTAGGCCATTAGTGAGTTTATCTAGGCTTTGATAGTCTAAGTTTTTTAATTGATGTTCAATTTTTAGCGAGTGACGCAAACGTGCCGCCTTTAAATATTTTGGTGCGTGTTTGCCAGTTCTAAAGCTTCGAGAGTGGTCTATCATCCACATCATCCAATCCGCTTCTGTATAGAGAATATTGCTTTGGGTTCTATCTACATTGAAAATTAAAATATCAAACATATTCATCAGGCTGGCTTGGTATGACAGAACGCAATACTCGCTTGGATAACGTTCATCCTCGATGCGATTTTTTTCGTTAAAAGTGTCATCTATCCACAATTGTAGCGAGCCCTGTTTATTTTTGATGGTTCGAAGTACCGTTGGCGGGATCATATTCAATCCAAGGTGACGGGCTATCCTGTACGCTGCTATTTCGTATTTATAACTGTCGGTATTGCGATATTTATCTTTAGAGGCATTTCTGGGGATGATATTTTCAGTTTTAAAAATAGCTTTGAAACGCAGTCCGTTATGTTCCAAATAAGCTTTTTTCGACTGTGTCACACCAGTCCCTATAGGCTCAAGTTTAGTGATAATTGCCTGTGTTAATAACTGTTCCCAGTCCTGATAGCTGTGGCCTTGGTAAATCTCACGGTATTGACCATCGTCAACCTCAAAAGGACGCCATTGATTACCATCAAATTGTTGAAGTTCATCTTTGTTAATGGCTAATAACATTGGATTGCCCTGATAATATTTTCGGTACAGTCCAGTGTCAGTATTGATCACCTTGCCCTTCATTCTGCTTTCAAAAACGCGGCTATTCGTGGTTGTGTGACCAATCACCAATTGTTTGGCCTTATAGTGTTGCAAAACGCGATCAAGTATCTCTTCCTCAAAGATTGGATGGCAAAGAGCTGAGCCTCTATACCAGAATTGACTTTCTCCATCGAGGTAAAAAGACTGGCTGAGATTAACAAAGCTTTGGTACAAGGATTTATGTTCGTCAGAGCCTGCAGATAGTAACCGCCGTGCTATTTTTTCTTGGCGACTAAAGAAATCATCAAGGTGACTTAATGCGCCTTGGAGTTTTAATTGCTCAAAAGCTTCCATGTAATCATGTATTACTTTTGCTGATTCGTTGTTTACTTCGGCTAAGGTTGACAGAGGGAACTTGGCAGAAAGTCCACCATGGAGAAATAGCACCTCATTGATCTTTAATATACTGGGCTTGCTCAACAGCCAACGGCCATATTTACCCTTGGTAGAAAAGAGCTGCATATGGCCAAAGTAGCCGGGAGGGTATTCAGTGTTAAAGGTCGATAATAGCGATTGCTGACTCATTCCGGCACTGGTTTCAGTTGCATATGAAAGGTATTGCTGCCAGTAATTTTCGCGTACGTCCGCAGATTCATCATCCAGGTAGTGTTTATATTCATCAGTGGGTACGTAGTTAAGTTCACGGATAAGGTTCATCAATTCATGATTACCCAACACAAGATGTACTGCGCCTCCTGCTGCGGTGGCCTGTTGCTCTAAACGCATAAACAAGTCCATTACTTTGCGGGAGTCAGGGCCTCTATCCAGCAGATCGCCGACACTGACTAGCTGAGTGTCGCCAGCTTGCCAGTTCAGTTGGTCATCGATAATGCCTGCTGCACGAATTAATGTTTCAAATTCACCATAGTCGCCATGGATGTCACCAACAACAATAATTTTTGCTGTTGTTGATAGCTCAAAGCTCTCGTAGGAGGCTGAGGTTTCCTGTAATGGAATAAAAGTGCATAGCAGTAGAACAACACTTATCACAGCATGGTTAAGGTTCATGGTTGAGCGCTGGGTAAGGTGACTTTGACTTTAAGTTTAGAAGATGATTATGAAATGGTGTAGTTATTGGTAAAAGCCTTGCTGCTATTACTAGTAAAACAAGGCCTTTGAAATGGGATTATGGCTTTATTACTGATTGATGAGTTTTTTCAATCCAGGCGCAGCTTTAAAGCTTGGTTGGTTAAATCCTGGAATTTCCATTGCTTCACCGGTTTGTGGGTTGTAGCCATTTTTCGCTAAATGGTAGCGTAATTCAAATGTGCCAAATTGCGGAATGTAAACTTTTTCACCTTCGGTAAGTGCTTTATGGATCTGAGAAACAATTTGATCGATTTGAATTTTCGCTTGAGATTGTGAGATACCGATGTCCGAGGCCATCACTTGCATGAGTTGTTTTTTATTCATATTAACTGCTGTGAAATTAACGTAATAAGTATTGCGGAGTTTGTTTATAGCAGTTATGCCCATCGTTTAACAGAACTCGACTTATCACAGCTCTACCACTGTCGAATTGCTGCGCTAAATCCGCTATCTATCTCCAACTTTCGTATTATCTTTTAACAGTGTCATATTTTATGTAACACAAGGATGGTATTTCTTTGCCATACTCAAAAGCTCGTAGTCAGTATTTAGGAGGATAATTCATGGTGAAATGCTGTTTTCATCGAGTTGCGTTATCTTTTGCAGTGATATTATTCTTGTATTTTACGCCAATGACTAAGATTGCGGCTTCGGATGCGGTTTATAACACCCTTGCGCAACATGTATTATTGATTTCGTTGACTGACTCCAGTGTTCAATGGCAAGCATATTTAACGATTCTGCGCCAGGGTACAGAGGCTGAAAAGCTTGAATATATCGACACAATACAAAATGAAGTTGATAGGTTTTGGGCTGATAAGTCTGTTGAACTGCAGTATCGCAATCTTGCTTCCAACGCTTCACTTCAAAAGAAAGTTTTTTCTTTAGAGCCTCCGGTAGATGATTACTTGAGAGTTCTTAACCATATTAGACGATTAATGTGGCTTGATAACCGCCATGAATGGCAGCCAATTGTCCCCGGCGGTTTTTTACGGCCTGGCGATAGCCATCAGACTATCAGTGCTATTTCACAGCGTTTATGGTTACTTGGGGACTTATCATCTCGTTCAGAAGCGCAACATATTTATGATGACACTATAGCGAACGCGGTGGTGTCATTTCAGCAGCGTCATGGCTTAAAAGCCGATGCTGTTATTGGTCCCAATACCTTACATTGGTTAAACCAAACACCTAAACAGCGCGCCATATTACTTGCCAGTAATTTTGTGGCTAAAACCAGTTATCAACATCAACTGTCAGAGCGTTATTTATTGGTAAATATTCCCGCCTTTGAAATGGTGCTAGTCAATGATAGTCAAATCGCCATGACCTCTCGAGTAATTGTCGGCAAGGCCTATCGAAGAACCCCTGTGATGTCAGGACAAATATCCAATGTGGTCATTAATCCTACTTGGACAGTACCTAAAAAGCTGTTACGACGGGATATCTTGCCTAAAGTGGCTAAAGATGGTGATTATTTTCGCGATCGACAATTTGATGTTTTTGATCGAGCTGGGATTAAAATTGATAAAACCGCTGATGAATGGCAAATGGCCGCAACTGCAGCCTTTCCATATCGTTTGGTGCAGCGACCCGGGGAAATTAATGCGTTGGGGCGTTATAAATTTCATTTTAAAAATGATCTGAATATATACTTACATGACACACCAGATAAATGGCTTTTTAATAAGGCAAATCGAGCGCTTTCATCGGGCTGTATTCGCATTGAAAAAGTGCAGCAATTGGCTGAGTGGTTCGCGGATAATGTGGTAATAGATAAACGCACTTGGGCGCGTATGCAGTCTAATCAAAAAAATACTCAATGGTTTTCGCTGTCACAGACCATTCCTGTGCATATAGTGTATTGGAATGCTTGGGTTGGTGAAGATAACTTGGCCCAATATCGAAATGATATTTATCATTTAAATAACACAGGTAAAACAGTAGTGGCAAATAATGCAACAAGCCCATTACAGTTGGCGTCACGTTAAGTGTCTGACCTTATTAGAAGTTGCTAAACTGCACATGATTTATACATAACTTATGTTCTTTTAGAGTTGCTATTGTTTGCCATAAGCTTTAAATTCATCCTCGTTTGTGCAAAAAGTGCACAGTTTGAATTTTTAAAAAGTGGTGAGTTAATGTCGTTAGTTTGTCCTTCGCGTAGGCAGTTAATCCTTGGAATTAGTGGGGTGGCTGTCGCTTCAATGTTTTCTAATTCCGCTCAAGCAAGCCGATCTACAATAGGGCAGCGTGATCTGAGCTTTTACAACCGTCATACTGGTGAGCGCGGGCAAGGCAGTTTTTGGGTTGATGGTGAATATCGCAGTGATACCTTAACGCTTTTTAGCAATGTATTACGTGACCATAGACAAAACCAAGCGGCGCCGATGGATAAGCGTTTATATGAAATCCTGTATAAGCTTCAACAGACACTGAATAACTCAGATGAAATTCATGTGATTTCTGGTTATCGCTCTCCGATCACCAATAATATGTTAGCGGCCAACAGTAATGGTGTTGCCAAGAAAAGTTATCATATGAAGGGAATGGCAATGGATTTAGCCATACCCGGCATTGCTCTTAAAACCTTACGTGATGCAGCAATGTCGTTAAAAATGGGCGGGGTTGGTTATTACCCTCGTTCTGGTTTTATTCACCTTGATACTGGCCCGGTAAGAAGCTGGTAAAACCCACGGCCTGATATTTAGCATGATTTAAAGGCTATATAGTTAGTTCATGTGGATAAAATACCGGCGTGATGCTTGTTGACGCTATTTAGCTGTGTTAGAATCCGCGCGCTTAGTTTTATAACGAGCACGAGTTGTTATTGGTCGAAAATAACAACAAAAATTATTTTATATAAGTGAGAATTACATGTCTTATACTATCAATGCTGAAATCCGTACTGAAATCGGGAAAGGTTCGAGCCGCCGCCTACGTCATGCGAATTTAGTTCCTGCTGTAATCTACGGTCCAGGTAAAGAGCCTATTTCTATCAAATTCGCTCAAAAAGATATCATCAACCAACAGTTGAATGAAGATTTCTACACAAGCGAGTTAACTATCGTAATCGATGGCAAAGAAATTAAAGTTCGTGCACAAGCTGTACAGCGTCACGCGTACAAAATGCTTATCGAACACATCGATTTCAAATTTGCTTAATTGCTAATTTGAATGAAAAAAGCGCCTTAAGGCGCTTTTTTTGTGACTAAAATTTGGTTTATAACGCTTAATCAATATCAAAGCTATAGTAAATATCTAAGGATTGATTTAAGTTGCCTGATACGGTTTCTAGGTAAAGCTGTGAAAAAATATAATACCTTACCGTCATTTCATAGCCGGGGTTAAAAACACCAATACCGTATTTCACCATCAAGTCTTCGCCAATATAACCGCTAATGGCAAAGCGTCCTTCATCGTTGGCATCAAGTTGTACATTAGAAAAGCCCATTTTTTCAATTAAGCCCGTCGCTGTTGAGCCAATGTTGTTCATTGCGCCGCCGCCAAACTGTGAGCCTAAGCTTAACGCCGCGCTCATCATTAAAGCATTATTTTGATCATTACCAGAGTTCGCAAAGCCTGTGCCGGTGACTATGTAGGATAGAATTTCGGCTTGCTCTTTGGCAGGGTTTGAAAACAAGGTCACTACTGGCTGCATGGCTGTGCCTGTGACTCTCACGCCTGCGGTGAGATCTTCATCTTTGATTTCTTTTACTGCTTCAATATTTAAGTTGGGTACTGAGCTTGGGCCAACAAACTGCACTTCACCAGTACTGATGGTTAGGGTTTGCCCCATAAATTTATAACTGCCATTATTCACTTTAATATCACCAAATAACAGCGGTGGTTTGAAGGCTTGTTGCTGTAGCAATAATGTTCCTTCTAACTTGCCGTTTAAGCCCATGCCATCAATGTTAAGGTTCTTGCCCACATTAATATTGAGATCGGCGACGATAGCGTAAGGGCTGACTTTTTCTTCTTGTTCTGAAATCGAGTCTTTAAATACCACATCGCTAGATATCGCTACACCACCCTCAGCTAGTTGAACTAATGTAATTTCCCCGCTAGGAATATCGACAGTGCCCGTGATCGCCAGCTGATTTTTACTAAAGTTAATTTTTACATCAGGAGTAATATCCAATATTGCGATAGGGGGCTGAATAAAGGCGAGCTTTTTACCTTTTATATCAATTTCACCATTAAAGTTACCCTCTGGCCAAGCCAACTTACCATTGATATTTGCCTGGCCTTTCCCCATGGTTAAATCGCCTGTTACATTACCTTGTTGGCCAGCGAGCTCCATTATTAAATTGATATTTTCAATCAAAGTCGGGTTGTTTGTAGTGGCAATAGCTGCTTTTGATAGTGTCATTTTGCCACCGACTTCAGGCTCATTTAAAGTGCCTAATAAGGTTAAATCAGTGGAAAACAGTCCTTGTAATGTCGCCAGCTCAGGGAAGAAGCCCTGTAAGCCAGTTAAATCTAACTCGTCAATATTGATATGCCCTGATAGCTCTCTTGAAGGCTGGGTGCTGATGTTAACTTGGCTGCTGATATCTGAGATGCTATCTGCTTGCACTGATAATTGACCCGTTAGTTGCTGCTCATCTAATGTGACATGTAAGTTAACTAAGTCGTAAATGATATCGATGCGATCATTCTCTGAGCGCTTTAATTCTAATTTGCCCTCAGATAAGGTTAAATCAACATCTGCTTGTAACTTTTCAACCTCAGACCAATTCAGTTTGGCATCAAGGCTAGAGTCACCAATCCATACCAAGCGTTCGGGTAATATTGGCTGCAGTAGGCGGCCAGGTGTGCCTTGTGCAAGAATATGAATATCCCCTTGGGTACCAAAATTTGCAGGTTCAATCAGGCACAGGCTATTGCTGGGGTGATTAATGCAAAAAGGACTGGCGCTGCCAAGTTGATTGAGTTGATCCCAAACGATCGTGATGGGCTTATCTAACTGCCAATCTCCGAGCATATTGGTTAAGGATAAGGCGTTAACTTCAGTATCAAAGCGTTGTTTATCTGCCGTGTATATATTGCTCAATTGGGTGTTAATGGCTAGCTCTCCACCCGTAGACAGTTGCAATGTTTGCTGGCCAAGATCTCCTGAGGCGATTAGCTCTACGTCAGTTAAGTCCAGTTCGCTCCAGCTAAAAGCAGTACTGGCGAGATTCACGCTAAATTGATGCTCATTTAACGGTAAGTAGTGACCCGTTAATGTCAGTCTGTCGAGCTTCATATCGGCAAAATCAAAATCGGCCACTTGGCCGTTAATATCAACGATAGGTTGTTTGGCATCGCCAGTGACATCGATTTTTGCGGTAATTGACCCTTTACTATCTGGTAGCCACTGGCTGATGTCAGGTACATCAAGTAATGCATCTACATCCCATACTGTATCTGCTTGACCATTGATAAGTAGGGTTGTGCCGAGGGCTTGTGCTTGTAGGTCTTTGGCATTGATGGCGAAGTTATTATCAAATTGTACCTGACCTTTAACGCTAAGAGGGTACTGATTTAAACTGCCGCTTAAATCACTGTCTACAATATTTACTTCCCAGCTAGTATCAGAAACCTTACCTGTGGTGGTTAATATCCCACTGATGTGGCTGCTAAGCTCGGTGAGTTCATAAAGATAATCGATTTTTTCTAGCTGTAAATCAGTGGTGTCGAGTTTGGCTTGCCAGCTAAAATCATTGCCCCAATCAAGACTCGCTTGACCTGCGATATCCCCCGCATCTGAGCTAATGACAATATCTGCAATATCCACATTGGTATGTGATAGCTGCATTGCGCTATTAACTTCAAGCTGCGGGTGATAGGGGCTGAGGAATTGCCCATCAAGGACAACATGTTGTTGGTTGAAGTCACCGGTACTTGATAATGTTTTGATATCAGTGACATAGTCAGGCTTAATCAAAGGCCACTGAATTTGGGCTTTGCTTATATCAATTCGATAAGGCATTTCGGGCTTACTCAAAGTGATATTTGAGTCAAAATTAATGGTAAAGTCACCTTCAGCGGCAAGGGTAACGGCTAAATCATCAAAGCCGTTGTGTGCACTGAGTTTGATTTTTTGCTGGGTTAATTCAGGAATTTCGGCCACATTGTTAAGGCTAAAATCGGCGTTAATATTCATTGGGTAATCGTGATTTAAACGGATATCGCCTTCTAATGTTGCCTCACCGTAATCATGAGTGATGGCTAATTGCTGCACATCAATTAAGTCATCAACATAGCTGCCTGCTAAGGTTATTTTTGCGAAATCATCGGTTCTTGCTCCCAAGACCATCACGCTGTTATTACTAATCAGTTGTTCAAGGTAAATAGGGAATGACATATAAACCACTGGTAATGCTGCCATAGCCCAGTCGTCATTTACCTCAGTGGTATTGTTCGGCGCTGCAACATCATCACTGGCAAGAGGAATATCAACCAGCAAACCGTCACTATAAAGGTAATTAACTCTTAAGCCTTTGCTATTCCATAGTGCTTTGCCTTGCAAGCGGCTGGCGTTATAGCGCATGTCATTTACGCTGACCTCAACTGAGTTTAAGTCTAATTCGTTAAGGCCAATAACTACAGGTAAAATCAGCGGTTCAGGTACTTCATCTTTACTTTCATTAGTTTTATCAGTGTTAGCTGGCTGATTATCTGCTAATGCAGCTTGAGTTGTTCGAGCGTTTGCAACGGTACTTTCACTAGGCACATCATCGGCAAACTCATCAGTAGCTACTCGTACCCGCACGCCACTTGCGTGTAACTTATCGACACAAATTTGCTTGTTAAACAAACAGGTTGGCAGCCAAGATAAGCTTAAGTCATCAACCTCTACCGCTACGCCATCCATTGACCAGCTTGCATGGTTAAATTCGAGTTGCTTATTGATGGTGCCAGAGCGTAAGTCTAATGCGAGATTGGGCACAAATTGATTGGCTAACATCACTGACATACGTGCGCCGAAAGGCGTGCCAATGAGCACTGCTAGCAAAATTAAAATCAGCAGTGGAATATAGATAATCACTCGAGTGGTATGTTTGAAGTATTTCCATAATCGCGCCCAAAGCGTTAATGGCGGCTTTGCTGGCACTTTATCTAGTGGTGTAGCGTCATGGGCTTCATGGTCGTTATGATGCTGAGGTAGCTTGGATTTTTCTGTCATTACAAATCCGTCCCCATGGTTAAATGAATTCGCCAAGATCTATCGACCGTTTCTGTTTCTTTCAAGCCGACACCTAAATCGAATCTAATGGGTCCGATAGGAGAGATCCAGTGAACGCCGCCGCCGACGGAGGCAATAGGTTCAAATTTTTCTGTATCAAAAGCGTTACCCGCATCCACAAAGCTGGCAAGTCGCCATGTGTCAGTTAAATAAAATTGATACTCTAAACTGCCCACCATCAAATAACGACCGCCGACAACCTGACGTGACGTGCTACCGTCTTCGTTGGTGTATTCAATGAATGGCCCTAGCTCTTGGTAGCCATAACCGCGAATACTCTGATCGCCACCGGTAAAATAACGTAGCGAAGGTGATATTTGGGCGATATCGTCACTATCAGCAATGTTGGCGCCTAAGTCGAGTCGGGCTACAAAACGATGCCGCTCGAAAAAGGTATCAATCCATTTAAAGTTAGCTTCAAATTTTAACAGTCGAATTTCAGAGCCTAAATTAGGGTCACCATATTGCATACTGTAAATATGACGGTAGCCCGACTTGGGGTCTAAGGTGTTATCGCCGCGAACGGTTTTGCCAATACCAAAGCCTGCAAGAAGGAATTTTGAATCGTAATCAATATTGGATTGATTATAAAGCTCTTGGCTATATTCAAGTGAATAACCAAATAGCCATTGGTCGGCTAGGGTTTGTTGTCTGATCACCCCGAGTAAACGTTTCTCTGACTCTAGCTGGCCAGTGTAATCGTAGCTTCTATCTTCTTCATTATAATCTTGGGTAACGCCATATTTATCTCGCAGTAATCCAATCTTAAATTGTAGCTGATCATCTAACGGGTGCTTTAACGGAATAGTATAGGTGGTTAAAAACTTAGGCCTGTCAGGTGACCATTCCATAGTAGTTTCTTGAGTATGGCCATAGCTGTTAATTTGCGGCATCCGCCAAGTGAGCCTGACCCTTGGCTCAATGGTTTTTTCGGCATTGGTACCAATATCGGCACCCAAACCTAATTCAAATGAGTGTGTTGGTCTTGGGCTTAAGTCAACTCTGATGGGGACATCGACGTCGGTCATGGCATCAACTTGTGGTAACACTTTGATATTACTAAAGTAGCCAGTATCGATAAGGTTGCGGTTCAATCGATTTAACCGCCGGGTTGAATAATTTGAATTGGGTTTAAACGGGATGAGTTTTTTCATGAACTCATCATTGAGAGTATGACCATGAAACTCGACGTTACCCAGTTGATAGCGTCTACCTGAGTCATAATGCAAGTGGATTTTAGCGGTATTCACATCCCGATTAACCACCACTTCAGCCCGTGAGAATTTTCCATCGAAGTAGCCTCTGGCCATAGCTAATGTAACCAGCTGATTTTTTAACTCTTGGTATACGCCGTGATCTAACACATCACCAGGTTTGATAGTTAACTGATCAAGCCAACGATTAAAGCTGTTATCTTCAATCATTTGCTCACTGAATTTAATGTCTATCCACTGAACAATGGTAGGCGCACCTTCATCGATATCGATGTTAAGTTTCCAGGGGCCCTTGGTCGCTTCTTCAACGTTAATCGATACTTTTGCGTGATAATGGCCGATGGATTCCAGCGCGGCGTTAACATTGTCTTCTACAGTAAATAAATAGGCTCTGCGTTGTACTTCAGAATCGGGGTTATTGCCTAAATGCGCTTGGATATTTTTGGTTAACCGTCCTGATGCGCCCGTTACCTTGACCGTTAACCAGTTATCTTTTGCCCAAGCGAAATTAGGTACCATCATGACAATGGCAGCAAAGGCGACAACGCAATATTGAAAAGATTTAAATAACAATTATAGGATGCTTATAAAGGCCATAAACTCATACTGTATTGTCGCTAGAATATGTGAAACAGGCAAGTTGTGGATTGAAATTAACCTTTGAAATGCATAGAAAGAATCGTCTGATTAAAGCATTAATATAAAAACCAGTCATTCCAGTGCTCGGCTTAAGATAGGTTTTGGCCATGCAAGGTCAAAGCTACCTTGATTTTACCTTAATGTTGGAGTGATTTAATCGTCCAAATAAAAAAGCAGAACTAATTACTGTTCTGCTTTGTTGTTTAGTGTTGGTGAAGCTATTAAATTAAGGTTTTTAGAGTTGTCTTAACAAAGAGAATGCTTGTTGAGTACAATCTCGAGTCACCACAAATCCCACCATGTTATCGGCGCTGTCATAGCCTTTAGCGACAATCCCTTGTGATTGAACATCAATATTCCAACGTGATACTGAGGCTGCATCAGTTTTACCACCAATTTGAATCGGGTAATTAGGGGGGGAACCTTGACCATCATATTGGGCAGTTTCACGCTAGTCACTTCACCCAATAAGGTTTTTGCTAATGCAGACGCACTGATTAAGGTCGGTTGTAAATACGCTTTTACTTGCCCTTCAAATTCAGCGCAATCCCCTAAAGCGTAAATATTAGCATTAGACGTTTGCATGAACTCGTTAACACATATGCCGCGGTTAACCTCAAGCTTGGCAAGTTATTTAGCTAATAGTGAAAAACTGACTGCGATCGCCAAACCGCTGGGCTTGAGTGCAGGTAAATTACATCGATTAATGAAGCGGCTTAATTTAAAGTAAATAATGCCTTCATTAATCTAAAACGATTTAAGGATTTCTGTGGGTTCAAAATTACCCGTAGGGTGGAATATGGCGCATTTGTGCTGGCTGGGCTTATTATCATGGCTTCGTCACTATCACTATCTCAAAGTGATGAGTTGCAGCTTTGATTAATATTACTTTTCCCATAGAATCAATTCACTTAGAGTATAATTTAGGGCTATAACTTAGACTGTAAGCCCCTTGATAAATATGAGAATAACAATGAATAAATTAACCATGTTGTCATGTATCACCTTGCTGGTTTCGTCTTTTGGCAGTGTTGCCAATGACAAGCCGTTTGCCATTGCGATCCATGGCGGAGCAGGCACGATAAACCCCAGTAGTTTTACTCCTGAGCAAGAACAAGCCTATCGCGCTAAATTAAAAGAGGCCGTTGATACGGGTTATGTGGTGTTAGAAAAGGGCGGTTCAAGCCTTGAAGCAGTAACTCAAGCTATTAATGTTTTAGAGGATTCGCCATACTTTAATGCAGGCAAAGGGGCGGTTTATACCCACAATGAACAGCATGAAATGGACGCCTCTATTATGGATGGAAAAACCATGAATGCAGGCGCTGTATCGGGGGTTAAGCACGTTAAAAATCCCATTGATTTGGCGCGTTTGGTGATGGATAAATCAGTACATGTGATGCTCTATGGCGAAGGCGCTGAAGAGTTTGCCTTAACCCAAGGGGTGCCGCTGGTTGCCAATGAGACTTTTAATACTCAACACCGCTATGAATCATTGCAACGGGCTAAAGCTAAAATGGAGCAAGCAAAATTAGATAATAAAGACTATATCGCTTCCCATAATGCACTCGATGTCGAATTTAAAGTGGGCACAGTGGGCGCGGTAGCTCTGGATAAAAGTGGCAATATTAGTGCGGGTACATCAACAGGAGGCATGACCAATAAGCGTTATGGTCGTATTGGTGACGCACCCGTTATTGGCGCAGGCACTTATGCTGAAAACGGTGTCTGTGCAGTATCAGCAACTGGCCATGGTGAATATTTTATTCGCTACCATGTGGCTGGGGATATTTGCGCCAAAGTGAAATACCAAGGTAAATCCATTATTCAAGCTGCCGATGAAGTGATTAATCAGCGCCTTATCACTGCGGGTGGCACCGGCGGGGTTATCGCTATTGATCATCGCGGCAATATTGCCACACCATTTAATACCGAAGGTATGTACCGTGCGACCCGTAAAAAGGGTGAACAAGCCCAAGTGATGATTTGGCGAGATAAGTAAGCCCTTTAGTGCGTTTTTTAATACAAGTATTAAGCACTAGCTAAAAAGGCATCAAGTATTCACTTGGTGCCTTTTTTCTTTTAAGCCTTGTTTAAAACTGTTTAAAACTGTTTAATGTGATTGTGCTTGATTATTAATCACTTGAGGCGGGCAAATATTCCCTTTATCTTAATAGGGTTATTCAAATGTTGAGCTTGTAGTGAATTGTATTAGCAAGATCAATGCTAATAGGTATTACATAAGCGTGAGTCAGCGGTAAGCGATTAAAGTTTCTATAGTGCAAATAGAAAGTGATTGATGGTAACTCGTTAGCTGTTGTTGGACTATAGTTAATAATTCTATTTTTGAAATAAAATGGTCGTTGCTTTGTGTTTTTGTTGCAAAGTTTACAGCTTGTTTTGTTACTGCTTTATGGCTGTTGTACATAAGTATAAAAGTCGAGTTTATATGAGCTAAGCCTCTAAATTATCCGTGAGTTAGATACACAAAACCGTATAGTTATACTGAATTATGATTATGTACCAGCCTCAATAACAAGCTAGCTAAGCACAACACTAAACATAGGTTGTGAGACACAAGCTAAGTAAATGAATATTGAAGGTAGGCGATTAATGGGAAAGTCATTTTTCACATTGAATTTGAATGAATACACGCAAGTTGTGATTTGAAGTAAAAAGGCTACAAATACCTAAACGGCGCTGTTAGCCAGTAATGCAAAGACGATATGTAGTATTTAGGAATTTCTTTAAGATTAAGTATTATTAAGGCTAGTTATGAAAGTGGTTAAAGATGGTGTTTACGAGACGGCAAAAATGAACGTTGTGATTGAGGCTAGCTCTGTCATTAAAACATTCAAAAAGGTGAAGGATTACAAGAAGCGCTACTTCAGAGAAAAAATAGCCTTACAACGATTAATCGGGCTCGATAATTTCCCAAAACTACTTCATTTCGACGATGAAAATACCACGCTGACCATGAGTCGTTTAAAAGGTACTGCACCAGAAACCTTATCAGTGAAACAAATTATCCTGTTACGGGAAATGGTTGCCAATATGCTCGCTCAAGGTGTCGCGCGCCATGCAATGCCTGTGCGAGATTTATTAGCAGACAGTGATGAGAACCTGGGCATGGTTGATTTCGAAAGAATTACATTTCGAAGCTTTGAATGGTCGCCAATTTGGTTGATTGCCAAAAAGGTCAGTCATTACCATTTATATCGTTTAATACGAACTTATCAGCCGCAACAATTAACTGAACAAGAATATGCTTTTCTTGCAAAAACTGACACTATTCGTGATTATCTAATGAAGCTAAAACCATTAAAATTAAAACTAAAAAACATGTTTAAAAACCGCAGTAATAAGTAAGTATTAACTTGCCCCGTGATATAGCGATTTATGCCAAGCTTTAGGTTTAATAATAGCGTGTCAGCAATAGAGCGGTCATCATGTCAGGTATTACAGAATTAAATGCACTATTAAAGTCGATGGAGCCACAACTGCTGCCAGCAGAATTTGTGTTCTGTAAGGTTTCAGGTACGTTAGTTGATTATATTTCCCTTAATCCTGTCGCCACATTTTGTGAAGCAGAAGGATTAACGTTAGTGTTGGAAAAAACTGCCGCCCAACAAGCAGGTTTAGGGTTTGAAGGCTCATTTCGCCAAATAACCTTAACAGTGCATTCAAGTCTTGAAGCTGTAGGGTTAACCGCGGCGGTATCTGCCAAATTAACGGCTTATGGTATTAGTGCTAACGTCATTGCGGCTTATTATCACGATCATATCTTTGTTCCATCAGCTAAGGCCGAGTTGGCTCTTTTAGCCTTAAAAGAGTTTAATGCATAAGGATAAATTCTTTTATCAGCCTGCTTGCGTGGGCTAATACCTCGCTTACTTTTACCTCTCTTACTTTAATTTAGTCGTCATTTTGAAGCGCATCTAAACACCAATCGAGTTTGTTCTATCTGAACTGTTCTACATCTGTCCAGTTTTGCTGGTCACCCAGCCTGTTAATATTTTTTGAATCAAAAACAGCGCTTAAATGGGTCATAAAGGCGCTAAATACTCGGAACTATTGGTAAAATAGCGCATAATCACTCATCAAATAAAAATAATATAACAGTAAGAGTTAGTATGAATTCGATAAATCTCAGTGAACCTTTTTCTCTCAAAAATGGCCAAGTCATTAAAAATCGTCTGTTTAAATCGGCGATGAGTGAGCAGCTCGGCGATAAGCAGCATAATCCAACTACTGGTTTAGTCACTCTTTATCAAAGCTGGGCTGAAGGTGGTATTGGTTTATCTATAACCGGTAATGTCATGGTGGATAGAAGTGCACTTGGTGAACCTAAAAATGTCGCTTTAGATGAGCAAAGTGACTTAGCATTATTTAGTCAGTGGGCTAGTGCAGGAAAGCAAAATAGCTCACAAATATGGATGCAACTTAATCATCCAGGTAAACAAATCCCTAAATTCTTATGCGCTGAGCCCGTCGCTCCTTCTGCAATATCTTTAGGGCGTGGATTAGAAAAAGGCTTTAATACGCCGCGCGCACTCAATGAAACCGAAATTCATCAAATCATAAATAAATTCGTCACTAGCGCCAAGCTTGCAAAACAAGCGGGTTTTACTGGAGTACAAATTCACGGTGCTCATGGTTATCTTGTCAGCCAATTTTTATCAGCAAGGCACAATCAAAGAGATGATAAATGGGGCGGCTCATTAGAAAACCGACTTCGATTTGTACTCGAAGTCTATCGCGCAATACGTAAAGAAGTGGGTGATGATTTTCCTGTTGGAATTAAGCTTAATAGCGCCGACTTTATGAAAGGCGGCTTCACCGAAGAAGAGTCGATGCAGGTTGTGCAAACACTGAGTGATCAGGGTATCGATTTAATCGAAATATCGGGTGGTACTTACGAAAGCCCGTCGATGATGGGCTCTAAAAATAAAACTGAACCTGTAAAGGCAAGCACAATAAAGCGTGAAGCTTATTTTATGGATTACATGGTACAAGTGAGAACGCTGGTTAGTACTCCGCTGGTGGTAACGGGTGGCTTTCGAAGTGCGCCGGCGATGAATGAAGCACTAAATACTTCGGCTACAGACTTTATTGGCATTGCACGAACTATGGCGGTAGACCCTGATTTTCCCAATAAGTTAATTGAAAATCCAAACTATGGCATGCCGCTAACTGTTCCAACTACTGGCAAACCTGCGCTAGACAAAATAGGCATGGTTGGACTGGTGTGGTATGAACACCAAATGTGGCGTATCGCCGCAGGTAAAAAAGCCGACCCCAAATTAAGTGCCCTTGGTGTGGTGTTCAAAACTATTCTAAGTGCTGGTTTACATGCGTTTAAAAAGCGCCGGGCATAGGCAGAAAGCACATAAAAGAACAGGGCTTTATTCATCGATGTCGTGACTCTACCCTCAACGAAAATGTTGCTCGGACATGTTGTAACGTCGATGAGTTCAGCTCACATTTATGTAAGCGGGGCATGTTAAATTCTAAACATCGACCCTAAACTCTAAACATTAGCTGAGATAGGTAATGGATTAGATTAAAGCAAGAACAATTAAGTACAGCTTTGGCTAGCCTCGAGCATAATCATCGAGCTTTCCATTTCGGGAAGCAAAGCCCTTTATAATGATGTGCTAATCAAATCTCTGATAAATTTTATTTTGAATATCTTGTATTAGCTTTTTATCTCCTGTCTGTATACATCCTAAGTAACCTTCTGTTTTTAAGTTATTTAATTAATTTTAAATGAGCCTAAATTAATATTTTTTGTCAAGAAAGCATGAAGCTAAAATAAGTTTTTGTTACTCCGGGAATAGAAAATAATTGACTGATGAACCATAATGTCATTTGAAGTGACATTGTTATCAAAGATAACAAGATGAATATCGTCTATATTGATGTGGTGAGTATCTATTTGTATTAAGTGGGTAGTTTAAATTAGTTGGAAGTAAAATGTTAAATAAAAGAAGCCATATAAACTTATTAAATACATTATGGTTGTTTTGTATTGTTATTTTTAGTCCTCAGTCTCTTGCGTATGATCTTCAAGAGGTTAAGGAATCAGGGGTGCTCAGGCATATTGGCGTTCCCTATGCAAACTTTGTCATTCAATACCCACAAAACGAGAAAACAGTCCTAACAGGTCTCGATGTGGAGCTTATGCAAGGCTTTGCAGAATATTTAGATGTTGAATATCAATTTGTTGAAGCATCTTGGAGCAACCTAATTGGTAAAATTAATGGCCAAAATGCAATCTTTGTAGACAAAAATATTCAGTTAGGATCAAAAGAAGCAATACAAGGCGATGTTATTTCTAATGGATATACCATTCTTGATTGGAGGACTCAACTTGTCGATTTTTCCGAAGTGTATTTTCCATCGGCAGTATGGCTAGTCGCGCGGACAGATTCTAGCTTACAGCCAATTAAGCCTAGTGGTTCGATTACTACTGATATTCAAACGGTAAAATCAAAGCTTTTGGGAAGAGATGTTTTGGCAATGAAGCAATCTTGCTTAGATCCAGATTTATATAATATGGCGCAAACAGGGGCCAATATTATCTTGCCAGTAAAGGCGCGCAAGCTAAATGAAATGGTTCCCGCTATTCTAAATCAAGATGCTGAAAGTACCTTGCTTGATGTACCAGATACACTGATTGCACTGCAAAAGTGGTCGGGCGAAATAAAAGTCATTGGCCCAATATCTGAAGAGCAGCGTATGGCTGTCGCATTCCGTAAAAATTCACCTGAATTACGAAAAGCATTTAATACTTATTTTAAAACAACATTAGTTGACGGCAGTTACATAAAGTTAGTAAAAAAATATTATCCCGATGTCTTCTATTTTTATCCTCAATTTTTTGAAACGTTAGATTAATAGCTGATGAAAGTGATAAAGTTTTTTAGTACTAAAAGTATCATCATAATTGGTGCCGCTATTCTGATTGCGTATCTTGGGTTAATTCTTACTGTCACTCATTTTGGGCAGAGTAAACTCCAAAAATCTCAGGTTAACGTATTGCAGCTTGAGGTCAGTCAATATGTAAAAACCATTGAGTTTATTCTTTCAGTGAGTCAACAATATGTCATTGATTTAGAAGATGATAAAACGGTTAGTACTTTTTTTGCTAATCTCCATTCCGGTATGTCTATGGAGTATGGGCTTGGTTCAAGTTTAACTAATTTACAAAGGCAGTTAGGTTCTTTTGTTGTAAATAGTCAATTAGATGAGCATAAAATATTCAATCGTGTGGTGTTAATTGATTTGTCTGGCAATGCAATCGCAGATACTCATACTGATTTATTTTTTGATAAGGCGAACATTTCAAAGGAAAAAAGCCTAGAACAACAAAGTGAGATTTTTGTAGTAGAAGGTTCCAACGGATTAAAAATACAGTTACATAAAACCGTTTTTCATCAAAGAAAACCTGTTGGAGTATTTGTTGCTGACCTTAATTTACACTTGGTCATCAATCAACTTAAATTACAAAATACTGCTGACCGTCATAGTCGTTTGCAGCTGACAGCCCCTAATGGTAAATCATTACTCATCTGGGACTCTATTTCATCTGACAATAAAAATAATCTCACTTTAAAGCCTGAATTAGCCAATAACATTGCAATTGATAATGAAATTGCAGGTGTTGATTTGTATTTAGAGAGTTGGTTTGAACCTATTTTTGATCAAGATATTCTTACTTCTTCTAATTTCACTTTAATCCTTTCTTTTCTTGCTATCCCCTTGTTATTTGGTCTTTATTACTTATTGAAAATTGATAAGAGTAATACCATTTTACGCACTCAAATTAATGTTTCGGTTAAAGAGCAAGATAAATTAAGTCAGCAAAATGTTTTGTTAGAACGTGAAATAAAAAGGCGTAAACAGTCGGAAAGTCAACTCGCTTATCAAGCAACCCATGACGAACTTACCGGCTTGGTAAATAGGAATGTTAGTCATACATACTTAAGTCAAACTATTCAGCAATCACAAATAAACAACACTGAAATATTAGTCATGTTTATTGATTTAGATAACTTTAAGAAAATTAATGACACACTAGGCCATGCAGCTGGAGACGATATCCTTAAAATGGCAAGTCGTCGCCTACTTGATACCGTGTATGAAACGGATATGGTTGCCCGGTTGGGAGGTGATGAATTTTTACTCATTGCTCAGTCTCAAATGAATATAGGTAGAGCAACAGATCTGGCAACTAAAATTCTTAGTATTTTTGATGAACCATTTATCGTAAATGACTTTGAATTTTTTATAACGGCGAGCATTGGCATGTCTATGTATCCAATGGATGGATATGACCCTGAAACATTGCTGAAAAATGCAGATATGGCCTTGTATCGTGTGAAAGACTCTGGCCGGAATGACTTTAGTTTTTATGACTCAAGTTTAAATGAGTCTTTACAGCAGAGTGTTTTATTAGACAAGCGTTTACGCTTAACCATTAACAATAATGACATTGAGATGTACTATCAACCGATTATTGAGCTAAAAAGTGGCAAAATTGTCGCAGCAGAAGCCCTTATGCGATGGCATGATAACGAGTTAGGCTTTGTTGCACCTGATATATTTATACCGTTGGCAGAAAAAAACGGTTTGATCCATCAACTTGGTGAATTGGCACTTTTGCAAGCTTGCTATAATACGGCAGAATGGCAAGAAATTACCCCAATAAATATAGCGGTTAATTTTTCTAGTGTGCAATTTAGGTATTGTAATGCTCTCCTCGAAAAAATTGAAACAGCCTTAAATGAGAGTCAACTCCCTGCAGATAAATTGACCATTGAAATTACAGAAAGTCTCTTGATCGATCATAATAAAGACTTACTTAATATGCTTAATAAGGTTGATAAACTTGGCATCGGTCTGTCTATTGATGATTTTGGTGTGGGGTATTCATCATTAAGTTACTTACAAAAATTTCCATTTTCAAAACTTAAAATAGACAAAGCATTTATGGATGGTTTGCAAACGAATGCAGCTAATCGGTCATTAGTGACAGCAATATTCGCAATGGCAAATGCACTAAATTTAAAAGTGATCGCTGAGGGAATAGAAGAGCCATATCAAGCGAAATATTTAGCCGATATGAAATGTGAATTTGGTCAAGGGTATCTGTTTAGTAAAGCGGTAACCGCTGATGAATTTAAACAGTTATTACTTAAAGATAAACAACACCCTTTAGGCTTGGTCATTTAACCAACGGATTATACATGGCTTACATAGTCATTTTATATGATTCAGCTAGACCCTTTCTAACTCCTATTGAATCTAGTCGTCATTCAGTGGTTTAGCGATTATCCATTTGCGATTATCCATTTGCGACTATCCATTTGCGATTAACTGGCCAAAGGGGATAGCGAATCAAAGTGACCAAACGTGTCTATCTAAATATGAGTTTTAACTAACTTCTCAAGCGGACAAAACGTAAACTAAACTCCCCCATGTATTCACAAACACAAATTCCTGTTACCGCAATCGACTTATTCAATCAACGAATGTTGTTAAATTTGACTACACTCAATAAGAGTACTTAATGAGTACATTGAAAATAGCTGTCATAGACACAGCAAGCTAGTTTATTGAGCCAATAAGGTAAGCACCAGTGGCTCAATAAATCACCAGCGCGTTATGAATGAGTTAAGGGGTAATATATGGATTCAATAAAAATATCTGAATATATGGATCGACAACCCGTACTGTTAAAAGCCGATATGTCACTGGCTACAGCTGTGGAGCATTTATTAAGCAACAAAAAAGCGGGCGCCGCCGTTATTGATAATAGCGGCGCATTGGTAGGCTTTTTATCTCAGCAAGATTGTATGTCGGTAATGCTTAAAAGTAGTTATCACTGTGATATGACAGAAACTGTGAAAGATTGCATGCAAACAGAGGTACTAACCGCATCGCCCGATGGCAGTATTTTACAACTTGCAGAGCAAATGCTGGGGGCGAAACCTAAAATTTATCCGGTAGTAGAAGGCGGTAAAGTGATTGGCACCATTAACCGAACCAATGTACTAAGTGCGATGAATTTGTACATGCAGCAATGTTATTTAACCCCAGCATAGGCAGGAAAAGTCTAAACTAATACCATTCAGTCTAGTTCCTTGCTAGGATCGCATTTTTTGAAATACTTGCTAGGAATTAGATTTGAATTCAGATCAACACCCGCTCTCTAAAGCATACCTAAACTCATGTTATCAAACCGATGCGGCTAAAATTCGTCGTCGGTTGTTTCAGTTAAAAAAAGAGCCGCAATCTGAAAAGAAAGATCAACTCCTGGCTAAGTTATCAGAGCAAGCCGTTAAAGCGTTTGATAAAGCCCAATATAGGCTTAATAACATTCCTAAAGTGAGTTACCCTGACTCGCTACCTGTATCGCAAAAACGTCATGATATTGCCTCTGCCATTGCCAATAACCAGGTGGTGATAGTTGCTGGTGAAACCGGCTCAGGTAAAACCACTCAGTTACCAAAAATTTGTTTAGAGTTAGGCCTTGGTACCCGTGGCTTAATTGGTCATACCCAGCCAAGACGATTAGCCGCAAGAAGTGTGGCAAATCGCGTCGCTGAAGAGATAAACAGCCCGCTAGGCGAGGTTGTTGGCTTTAAAGTCCGTTTTGCTGATGCCATTAGTCCAGATAGTTACATCAAGCTAATGACCGACGGTATTTTATTAGCGGAATTGACCTCTGATAAGTTCTTGAATCAATACGATGCCATCATCATTGATGAAGCTCATGAGCGTAGCCTCAATATCGATTTCATTTTAGGCTACTTAAAACAAGTGCTTAAAAAGCGTCCTGATTTAAAAGTTATTATTACCTCAGCAACCATTGATGTTGAGCGCTTCTCGAAGCATTTCAATCAAGCCCCTGTCATTGAAGTATCTGGACGTACTTTCCCGGTTGAGACTCGCTACAGGCCATTAGTCCGTGATACCGATGCAGACCTAGATGTCAGTGACGGTATTTTTTCTGCTGTTGATGAGTTAATGGCAGAAGGCCCTGGTGATATCTTGATTTTCATGAACGGTGAGCGAGAAATTCGTGATACCACCGAAATGCTGCGCAAGCAAAATTATCGCGATACTGAAGTGCTGCCGCTATATGCGCGTTTATCCTATGGCGAGCAATCAAAAGTCTTTAAAAGTCATGTAGGCCGCAGAATTGTATTGGCAACCAATGTCGCTGAAACATCATTAACGGTACCTGGGATTCGCTATGTTATTGATCCCGGCACAGCGCGTATTAGCCGCTACAGTTACCGCACTAAGGTGCAGCGTTTACCTATTGAACCAATATCACAAGCCAGTGCTAATCAGCGCCAAGGTCGTTGTGGTCGTGTTGCGGCGGGTATTTGTATTCGTTTATACGATGAATTGGATTTTATGCAGCGTCCGGAATTTACCGACCCTGAAATCCTGCGTACTAACTTAGCATCGGTTATTTTGCAGATGTTAGCCATTGGTTTAGGCGATATCGCTGGATTCCCGTTTATTCAGCCGCCAGAAGAGAAACACATCCGTGATGGTTTCTTATTGCTTGAAGAGCTACAGGCGGTTAAAAAGCAGCGCAAAGATCTGGTGCTGACAAACTTGGGTCGAAATCTCGCTAAAATCCCGTTAGATCCTCGCTTAGCCCGTATGGTGCTTGAAGCAAAAGATATGAATTGTCTACATGAAGTGATGGTTATTGCTGCTGGTTTGTCGATTCAAGACCCACGCGAAAGACCCATAGATAAGAAGCAAGCGGCGGACGAGTGTCACAAACGCTATACCGATAAAGACTCTGACTTTGCCAGTTGGGTTAATTTGTGGAATTACATTAAAGATCAAAAAAACGAGTTATCGGCAAGCCAATTTAGAAAGCAGTGCCGTGAAGAATATTTAGCCTATTTACGGGTACGTGAATGGCAAGATTTATACACCCAGCTTAAACAAGCCGTGCATGACTTAAAGTGGCGTTTAAATGATACCCCTGCAAGTTATGACAACCTGCATAAAGCCTTATTGTCAGGTTTGTTGAGTCATATTGGTTTTAAAGATGCCAATAACGAGTACCTTGGTGCCCGTAACCGTAAGTTTTTTGTGTTCCCGGGGTCACCACTGGCTAAAAAAGGCCCTAAGTGGATCATGGCAGCAGAGCTAACTGAAACCTCGCGTTTATTTGCTCGCTGCTGCGCAAAAATTCAGCCTGAATGGTTAGAGCCTCTTGCTGCGCATTTGATTAAGAAAAATCATATCGAGCCGCACTTTGAAGCCAAACCCGCCAGTGTTATCGCTTTTGAAAACCAAGTGCTTTACGGCTTAACCGTGGTTAATCGCCGCCGAGTGCAATATGGCCCGATAGAACCTGTGGAAGCGCGGGAGATATTTATTCGCAGCGCATTAGCAGAAGGGCAGTTACAAACCAAAGAACCGTTTTTTGTTAAAAACCAGCAGCTACTTAATGATATTGAATCCCTAGAGCACAAATCACGTCGCCGCGATATTTTAGTTGATGAACAAGTGCTGGTGGATTTTTACGAACCGATAATTCCGCAAGGGATTTATAACGCGCCACTATTTTTTAAATGGTGGAAAGAAGCCCGTAAAGCCTCACCTGAGTTACTTGATTTTAACCAAGAGCTGTTAATGCAGCGCAGTGCTGACCATGTTTCAGCATTGGATTTTCCTGAGATTTGGCATAAAGCCAACTTGGGCTTAAAAGTGAGTTATCACTTTGAGCCCGCGGCGGTTGATGATGGCGTGTCTATTCATATTCCTGTGGCGTTAATTAACCAAATTGATACTGCAGACTTTGATTGGTTAGTGCCGGGGTTACGCGAAGAAAAAGTAGTGGCGCTGATTAAATCATTACCTAAAACCCTGCGTCGTAATTTTGTACCCGCACCTGATTATGGCCGAGCTTGTGTACAAGCGATGGAGCCGTTTGCAATGCCAATGCTTGATTCTATGTGCAAACAGTTATTAAGAATGACAGGTACCCGTATTAGCGCTGATGATTTTGATTTAAGCCAGGTAAGCGCGCATCTGACAATGAATTTTAAAATTGAAGATGATAAACATCGCTTGGTAGATCAAGGTAAAGATCTCGATGCCTTGAAAGATAAACTGCAAGGTGTGGTGGCTAAAGCCATTCGCAATGTCGCTGAAGATGGCATTGAAAAGAAAGATATTACTACTTGGTCATTTGGCGACTTACCTAAGCAATATCAAAAACGCAGAGGTAATTATGAAGTTAAAGCTTACCCAGCGTTAATCGATGACAAAACCCAAGTATCGATTAAGCTATTTGACGATGAGTTTGAAGCAGAGCGACATCATAGAGCAGGTTTAAGACGCTTATTGCTGATTAACATTCCGTCACCGGTTAAGCATTTACAAAAAGCATTGCCTAACAAAGCCAAGCTTGCGATGTATTTTAATCCGTTTGGACAAGTACAGTTGTTAATTGACGATATAATTTCGGCATCAGTGCAGCAACTACTTGATGAAAAACAATTAGATGTGCGCAATGAACAGCAATTTGAGCAAGCTAAAGATTGGGTTAGACAAGAGCTTAATGGCTATGCTGAACAAATCTCACTGCAAGTGGAGCAAGTGCTGACTATCTATCAACGCATCAAAAAACGCTTAAAAGGCAAGATCAGCTTAGATATTGCCTTTGCGATGAGTGACATCAACAACCAGCTTGATAAGTTAGTGTTTAGAGGTTTTGTTGAGCATTGCGGTTGGAAACGGCTCGCTGATGTCGGCCGTTACCTTAAAGCGATAGAGAATCGCCTTGAAAAGCTGCCTGTTGACCCAACCCGTGATCGCTTACATATGGTGAGCATTAGTAAACTTCAGGACTTACTTTCAGCGCAATTAGCCAAGGTACCTAAAACTCAACCAGTGCCAGAAGCACTGCTTGAAGCCCGCTGGATGATAGAAGAATACCGAGTGTCTTGCTTTGCGCAGGTACTTGGTACAGCTTATCCAATTTCTGAAAAACGGGTCGTCATGCATATAAAGCAGGCATGATGGGTGACTAATCCTGTTTGTTAAGTTTAAATACCAATAAAAACGCGTAATTTACGCGTTTTTTTATGGGTAAATTTTGCGCCGCCGCGAGTGACAAGTGTTTAAATGCCCTGACAGTGAAATCTGTTGTTGAAGTTAAAATTCTAACAATTTAATGCTAATTTGTGATCTTTTATGAAAGACTTTCAGTTTTAGGAGCGTAAAAATCGTATATAAACGAATACCTTGTATATTGAACATACGATTTGGTAAGTTTTTCGTAATTATTGGTATCATTAAAAGTGTTGGCTTGCTACAATTAGCCTTAAGAAGACCGATGGTTGCGCTTCTCTGTATTGGTAAATGTCACCCCTAATTATAGACATGCCATGCACCTTACAAACGACCTAAGATTGATAGGAGTTATTATGGAAGTTCATGAATATGATAATGCTTATTACCAAGTAAAAGACGATGTTTTAGAGTCGTTACCTACTGAAGAAGAATAAGCGGATCGAACTAATAGTATTAGCTCTTTCACAAGCATAAAAAAAGCAGCCTCAGCTGCTTTTTTTATGCTTAAAATTCGCGAGTCGAGCTAGCTTAACTCACGTTGGCTAAAGACCGCTTACAGGTCAATGCGGCCCTTTTCAGTTATTACGCCAGTGATGGTCCAACGGTTACCGTTTTTAATGAGTTTAATGGTACGGTCATCAACCCAAGGGTTGCCGCCTTTTAAGCCTTCCATTTTAACTTTTACATCAACTTCATCGGTAAATTTGCGGAAAAAGTCGATATTGATATCGTCAACACTCATATTAACCTCTGTCATGGACAGCCCCAACACATGGCGCTGTACTGCTGAGGCAATATGGTAATGGGAGATGATATCTTTTAATTCTTGATTGACATAAATCATGGCTTGATTGATATCTCTATCAACATAAATAGCATTAAAGAATCCCAATGATACTTCTTCAGGGGAGAGTGGTTTTTCTAATCGGCCTTGAGGGTTTTGTTCAGAAGGACTGCAGGCACTTAAAAGTAATAAACAGATAATAACAACGATTTTATGCATGATGAGTTGATAAGGTAAAATAAGATGATTGAGTATCGCTATTTAAAGGCTCAGACACAAGAATAACGCAAATATTCCAGAAAATATTAAATAGATCTTGACTGAAAAACTCAGCCGTGGCATATCTTAGTAACTCAATACTTCGACTGCTATGTATAACTTCATGTTATCCACAAAATCTGTGGACAACTATGTTGAAGACTATATTCTGCCTGCGTAACGTCATGAAAATTAACAGTTATCAATGCTGGTTAAAAAATAACATCATAATTTCCCCCTCGAATCTTTTTACTTTTCACTTGCTTTTTTATCATTTTATCCTTGCATTTGGGTAATAAATCCTTTTAGGTCGTTGAAAATTCAACCCTTGTTTAATGCTGAAACCCTATGCATATTCATGTCATAAATGCAGTGTGAATAGCGGCGTTCTTGCTGGGGATATTTAGTGGCTTACAGACCACAACAGATTTTTATTACTCGATGACGTATGACGTGCATGGATGAGCAATTTACTGATAATGGCATAGGTTTTTTACCATAGAAGGTTACTGAGGTATTTTTAAGGTGGTAGCGGTTAATGGCAGGGTATTTTAAGTAGGGGAAGTGAGAGTAGCAAGTTGTAAAGTCGCCTGCTTGTTAGCTTAAATTTTGGTTTTACAGCCTAATAACAGTGCTGTCATTGTTCAGCTTTTGTAATTACGGCTTAGTTTTAAATGAATTTGGCCCCAAAAAAAAGCACTAGCGTTAGACGTTAGTGCTTTTCGGCTTAAAACTTAGCGCAGCTTACATCGCGCTACTTAAAGTCATTAAGCTTGTTCGTTTTGTTTAGCTTGAATCGCAGTCAATGCGATGGTGTAAACAATATCATCGACCAATGCGCCGCGTGATAAATCGTTTACTGGTTTGCGCATACCTTGCAGCATTGGACCAATACTGATCAGATCAGCACTACGCTGTACCGCTTTGTAAGTCGTATTACCAGTATTTAAGTCTGGGAATACGAATACCGTCGCTTTACCAGCTACAGGGCTGTTAGGCGCTTTAGAACGGGCCACATTTTCCATCACTGCCGCATCATATTGTAATGGACCGTCAATGACTAAGTCAGGGCGTTTTTCTTTCGCGATACGGGTTGCTTCACGTACTTTATCAACATCAGAACCGGTACCTGAAGTACCCGTTGAGTAGCTGATCATCGCAACGCGCGGCTCAATACCAAATGCAGCAGCAGATTCAGCTGATTGAATGGCAATATCTGCTAATTGATCAGGGTTTGGATCTGGGTTAATCGCACAGTCACCATAAACAAGTACTTGATCAGGCATCAACATAAAGAAGATAGATGACACTAAGCTTGAGCCTGGCGCTGTTTTAATTAACTGCAGCGGTGGGCGAATGGTATTGGCAGTGGTATTTACTGCGCCTGAAACGATACCGTCAACTTCATCTTGCGCCAGCATCATGGTGCCTAACACCATGTTATCTTCTAACTGCTCTTTAGCGACAACTTCAGTAAGGCCTTTGTGACGACGTAAATCAAGCATACCTTCTACATAGCGCTCACGTGCTTGCAGTGGATCGATGATTTGTACGCCTTCACCTAAAACCACATCTTGTGATGCAGCAATACGTTGAATTTCTTCTGCATTACCTAAAAGTACACAACGGGCAATGCCACGTTCAGCACAAATAGCGGCAGCTTTAATGGTTCTTGGCTCTTCACCTTCAGGCAGGACAATGGTCTTTTTCGCAGCGCGAGCAAGTTCAGTTAACTTGTATCTAAATGCTGGTGGCGATAAACGATGTTCTCTTGGCGAGTTTTCAGTAACGCTTTCAATCCAGCTTTGATCAATATGACTGGCAACATATTCTTGAACGTAGTCAATACGTACAGCGTCATCAACCGGTACTTCATGGTCAAAACGTTGAATATTAAGCGATGTCTGCCATGTGTTACTGTCTACAAGGAATACCGGTAAACCGGTATCAAAGGCACGTTCACACAATGCCATGACTTCTGGTTCAGGCTCGTAACCACCAGTCAGTAATAACGCACCAATTTTCACGCCGTTCATGGCGGCAAGACAGGCTGCGACAATCACGTCAGAGCGATCCCCTGAGGTGACCAATAATGAGTCGGTGCGCATATGAGTAACCATGTTTGGAATACTACGGGCACAGAAGGTCACTTTACGTAAACGACGGGTGTTCATTTCACCGGCATTGATGATTTTGGCATGTAAATGCTTGGCTAAATCAGATGCACGTGGAGACACTAAGTCCAGGTTATATGGCACGCTACCTAAAATGCGTAATGGGCTTTTACCTGGCAGTTGGAACATCGCTGATGAATCAGCTTTGTTAATGTCGGTGTGATCAAATATCTCTGATAAGTCAGGACGTGTTGCGCCTTCTTCATCAACAGGTGCACCAATTTTATTGATGATAGAACCAATAAGACGTTTGTTTTTAACGCCGCCCCAAGAGTTATAAGCGATTTCTAAGCGGTTCATTAGACCGTTAGGTGAATCGTTACCCGGAGTCGCGATGAAAATGATATCCGCATCTAATGCTTTAGCAATTTCAAAGTTAATGTCATCTGAGAAAGGGTGGTTACGCGTTGGCACTAAACCTTCAATAACGATGGTCTCAGTGTTTGATGCACATTCACTCGCGCGAGCAATGATTTGCTCCATGAGTACATCAATTTGCTCTGCACGGATCAGGTTCTCAGCATGTTCCATTGAAAATGGCTCAAGCGGGTTAACCGTTGGAGAGTGACTTAAAATGGTGGTTGAACGTTCAGGGCCGGTATCGCCGTTACGGATTTGCGCGATAGGCTTGAAAAATTGAACTTTAACACCTTTGCGCTCTAAGGCACGTACCATCCCAAGGCTTAATGAGGTTAAACCTACACCTGTGCCGATTGGAATTAACATGATATTACGAGACATAAAAACCTCTAATATAAATTGAACAAAGCCTGTTTAATAACAGGCTTTAAAAAGAATTAAGCAATTAACGATTAAGCAGTGATCAGCTTGATAGCATCTTCTGCGATAACCCATTCTTCGTTAGTTGGGATAACCATCGCAACTGTGCTGCCTTCTTCAGTGATAATACCTTCATTACCGAAACGCGCTGCAGTGTTCTTTTCTGCATTCACTTGGAAGTTGAAAATTTGCAGCATGTTAAGTACTTTTTCACGGATGAGATCTGAGTTTTCACCGATACCACCAGTGAAGATAACAGCATCTAAACGACCTAATGGCACAGTGTAAGAAGCAATGTACTTAGCTAAACGGTAGCAGAAAATTTCTAATGCTAAGGTTGCGCCTTTATGGCCATCTTTATAACCGTCTTCAATACCGCGGCAGTCGTTAGTCAGCTCTGAAATACCTAATAAACCACTTTGCTTATTGATTAAGTTATGAACTTCATCAAGGGTGTAACCTAATTGGTTCACTAAATGGAACACGATTGAAGGATCCATATCGCCACAACGTGTACCCATTACTAGGCCTTCAAGTGGTGTTAGACCCATTGAAGTATCAACGCTCTTTCCGCCTTTAATGGCAGTAACAGATGCACCGTTACCAAGATGGGCAACGACAACATTAGTATCAGCAACGTCTTTGTTTAATACTTTAGCGGCTTCGCGGCTAACAAATAAGTGGCTAGTACCGTGCATGCCATAACGACGAATACCATGTTCACGGTATAGTTTGTAAGGAAGTGCATAAACATAAGCACGCTCAGGCATGGTTTGGTGGAAAGCTGTATCAAATACCGCAACTTGAGGAAGTTTTGGGAATGATGCAATAGCAGCGCGAATACCAATTAAATGTGCAGGGTTATGAAGTGGTGCCAGTGATGCACAGTCTTCGATACCTTTGATCACATCTTCAGTGATAAGCACTGAACGAGAGTATTTCTCTCCACCATGAACAATACGATGACCAATAGCTTGGATTTGAGCAGCAAGTTCTGGCTGACCAGCAAGAATATCTTTAACAATAAATTCAACCGCTTCACGGTGAGCAGTAAATGCACCTAAACTAGCTTCATTTTTCGCGCCGTTTACTTTCCATTTAATACGTGAATCTTCTAAACCGAAACATTCCGCAAGACCAGAGATATAATCATCACCTGAAACGGCATCAATAACGGCAAATTTTAAAGAAGAGCTACCACAGTTGAGAACCAATACGAGTTTTTCTGACATGTTGAGACCTTTACATTCTAATCGAACAAAATTTAAATTGATGTGAAACCTTGTTATTTCAACAATCAATCATAGTTAATGATTTACAAATTAGCCGATAAATTTAGCTGAAATTTGGGGCTAAATAGGGCTGTGTGCTATTGTGCATGTATCTATTAATTGATTTAGGGCATACCGTTGAACGTAAAAGTATTCAAAATCATCGGTGATGGTCGACGTTATATGAAAACGTGGCCAATGATCCGACAACTTGGGTTTTATTTCCCTGAATACCGCGTTGTAAGGGCAACCCATTTAGGCATCATGTTCATGCCTTTTTTTGCTATTTTGGCTGCAATGAGCCAAGTGTATGTCAATGGATGGGCGTTTTTGCCCCAAGCCATTGCCATTTTATTATTTTTTATCAGCTTACCTGTTCAAGGCTTGCTGTGGTTGGGCTGGCGTGCAAGACACCCGTTGCCACTGACCTTATTTGATTGGGCTAACCAACTCAGTGCAAAGCTAACCGCAATGGGGATTAGCAATAAACCGTTGGGCCCTAAAGCGTGTTACTTAGATATGGCAGTGATTTTAAAAGTGGCCTTTGACCGTTTAGATCGCAGTTACTGGGAAGAGCTATAGCCTTCAAGGGTTACACACTTTAAAAATGACTGAGTCAATCATAAGTTAGCGAAACTTAATAATTGGCACTTATTCCACGCTCGACGAATACCGCTTTAATGGCTTCCATAGTTTCTTTACTTGGCGGCTCTACACCTTCTAACGGATAGGTTTCACCGAAAGCTTCCCACTTATGGGTGCCAAGCTGGTGGTAGGGCAGTAATTCAACTTTCTCAACGTTTGTCATCGGCTTGATAAAATCTGCCAAGGCAATGGCTGAGTCGATATCTTCAGTAAAACCGTTAACCACAACATATCTAACCCAAGTTTTTTGCTGACGTTTAGCAAGGTGCTGTGCAAATTGCAGTGTGCGTTGGTTGCTCACTTTGGTTAAATCAATGTGTTTGGCATCATTCATTTGCTTGATATCAAGCAATACTAAGTCGGTGTTATCGAGTAGTTCATCGATAATCGGTGTGTATTTTCGAACGAAACCATTGGTATCGAGACAGGTATGCAAATCGTTTTGTTTACAGGCTTTAAAGAGCTCGTTTACGAAATCAGCTTGAAGAATCGCTTCTCCACCAGTTGCTGTAACGCCACCTGATTTTAAGAAAGGTTTGTAGCTGATGATTTGGCTCATGAGTTCATCAACACTGACCTCTTTACCACCATCTAAATCCCAAGTGTCACGGTTATGGCAGTATTGGCATTTCATTAAGCAGCCTTGCATAAAGGCAACGAAACGAATGCCTGGGCCATCTACTGTGCCAAAAGACTCGATTGAGTGAATGCGACCTGTGGTCATGAGAACTCCGAACAAACAAATGAAAAAAGGTTGTGCTAATTAGCAATAGTGACATCACTTATATTAGCACAACCGATTTTAGTTGATATTACATGCTTTTAGTAAAGGTACGTGTAATAACATCTTGTTGCTGTTCAGGTGTTAACGCGTTGAAACGTACCGCATAACCAGACACACGAATGGTTAACTGTGGGTATTTGTCAGGGTTAACAATCGCGTCTTCAAGCATTTCGCGGTTCATTACGTTAACGTTTAAGTGTTGACCACCTTCACTGTTAGCGTTGCTCATGAAGTAACCATCCATCAATGATGCAAGGTTAGCACGACGTCCAACTTCATCTTTACCTAGTGCATTTGGCACGATAGAGAATGTGTAAGAAATACCGTCTTGTGCGTGAGCAAATGGCAGTTTAGCTACTGATGTTAATGAAGCGATTGCGCCATTTTCATCACGACCATGCATTGGGTTAGCACCCGGAGCAAATGGTGCGCCAGCTGGACGACCATCAGGTGTAGTACCCGTTTTCTTACCGTATACAACGTTAGAAGTAATAGTAAGAATAGACTGTGTTGGAATCGCATTACGGTACATTTTCATGGTACGGATCTTAGCCATGAAACGCTCAACTAAGTCACAAGCGATGTCATCTACACGTGGGTCATTGTTACCAAATTTTGGATATTCACCAGAAATATCAAAATCAATTGCAATGCCGTCTTCGTCACGGATTGGCTTAACAGTACCGTATTTAATTGCAGATAGTGAATCGGCTGCAATTGAAAGACCTGCGATACCACATGCCATGGTGCGACGTACATCACGGTCATGTAATGCCATTAATGAAGCTTCGTATGAATACTTATCATGCATGTAATGGATAGAGTTAAGTGCTGTCACGTATTGTGTCGCTAACCAATCCATTAAGCCGTCTAAACGACCCATTACATCATCAAATTCTAATACTTCTGATGTGATTGCATCTGCTTTAGGTGCAACTTGGATTTTTAGTTTTTCATCAACACCGCCGTTGATAGCGTAAAGCATGGTTTTCGCTAAGTTGGCACGGGCACCGAAGAACTGCATATGTTTACCCACAATCATTGGGCTAACACAACAGGCAATTGCGTAATCATCTGATTCGAAATCAGGACGCATTAAGTCATCATTTTCGTACTGGATTGAGCTCGTATCGATTGATACTTTTGCACAGTAGTTTTTGAAACCTTGTGGCAGCTCATTTGACCATAATACGGTAATGTTTGGCTCAGGGCTTGGGCCCATGTTGTAAAGCGTGTGTAAGAAACGGAAGCTTGATTTAGTTACCAAAGTACGACCGTCTAAACCCATACCAGCAATTGATTCAGTTGCCCAGATTGGGTCGCCTGAGAACAATTCATCGTATTCAGGAGTACGTAAGAAACGCACCATACGAAGTTTCATTACGAAATGGTCAACCATTTCTTGTGCTTGTTCTTCAGTGATAACACCGTTAGCGATGTCACGTTCAACGAAGATATCGATGAAAGTAGAAGTACGGCCCAATGACATTGCTGCGCCATTTTGGCTCTTAACAGCTGCAAGGTAACCAAAGTAAGTCCATTGGATTGCTTCTTTTGCATTCGTCGCAGGAAGAGAAATATCACAGCCGTATTTTGCTGCCATTTTCTTGATTTGACCCAATGCACGATGTTGCTCTGCAATTTCTTCACGCAGTTGCATTGTGTAAGTTAAATCTTCGCCAGCTTCAAAACCTGCTTGAAGTGAAGAGAACTGAGCGTATTTATCTTGCATTAGGTAGTCAATACCGTAAAGCGCGATACGACGGTAATCACCAATGATACGGCCACGGCCATATGCATCAGGTAAACCAGTTAAAATACCAGATTTACGACAAGCCATAATTTCAGGAGTATAAATATCGAATACACCTTGGTTATGGGTTTTACGTAATTCAGAATAAGTGTATTTAACGTCTGCGTTTAATTCGCGGCCATAAGCTTTACAAGAGCCTTCAACCATACGAATACCACCATTTGGCAGCATTGAACGCTTAAGCGGCGCATCAGTTTGCAAACCAACGATAGTTTCTAAATCTTTATTGATGTAACCAGCATCATGAGAAGTAATGGTCGAAACCATTTCTGTGTCGAAATCAACAGGTGCGTGGGTTGCATTTTCTTGCTTGATGCCAACCATCACTTTTTCCCAAAGTGATTCAGTAGCTGCGGTAGCGCCAGCTAGGAAAGATTCATCACCTTCATATGGGTTGTAGTTTTTCTGAATAAAGTCACGAACGTTGACTTCTGTTTTCCAGTCGCCAGCTTCAAAACCTTGCCACGCATTTGCAAATAACTCTGTTTTATCGGTCATGGTAATTTACCTTCTCGTCAATTAACTGCTGCTGAACTGCGACTTGATGTTAGTTGATGTCTATTACAAACAAGTTAGCAGAACAAAAATTGAGATCCCTATTGATGGATGATCGCAAGGGCATCTAATCCGTTGGCTTAACCGTTATCGTAATAGCGATTAAGCTAAATTTCCCATTTATCTAAATTGGTAAGACCAATTTACCCTGCAAAGATTAACATAGCTTTGGGTTAACTTCACTTAAAAAAATAAAATTTGGCTATGCTAACAGTGAAACTGTTAAGTGCTTAACAGTTTCTGAGCAAAAAATTTTTTATTTAATCAATTGGGTCTATTCTTGCTAACCTTTTGCAAGCGTGCTGCTAAGGCTGCTTAGCCCTATATTGCTTGCTATACTGATTTATAGCACCTTTTAGCAAAACTGATACTTAATTAGTGGCTGTTAATCTAATTGGGTCATGGTGCTGGTAGATTTTTTAATCTTTGCTCTTGGTCATACCAATTTAACTTATAGTTTTACTCGGGGTTTTTATGAAAAATGCATCTGGCGATCAACAGCAAATTGCTGCGACGCCAACCACCTTCCAAAATGCTGAAGCATTTGGTTTAGCTAAAGTTGCTAAAAGCCCTTGGCAATCATTTATGTTATCGATATTTGCCGGTGCATTTATTGCGATTGCATTTGTGTTTTACATTACAGTGACTAACGGCAGTACTATGGGCTGGGGCATGACACGCTTTATTGGCGGTATTGCGTTTAGCTTAGGATTAATTTTAGTTGTGGTGTGCGGCACAGAGTTATTTACTAGTACAGTGTTAACCTCGATCCCTTGGGCGCAGAAAAAAGTCAAAACAGCGACCCAATTACGTTGTTGGGCCAGAGTTTATGCGGGCAATTTAGTCGGCGCACTATTGATGGTGTTTCTGATCATGAGTGCGCGCATGTTTGAACTCAATGATGGTCAATGGGGGTTAAGTGCAATGAAGCTTGCACAGCACAAAATTCATCACACTTGGTCACAAGCATTTACCTTAGGTATTTTATGTAACATGTTAGTGTGCTTAGCTGTGTGGATGACCTTTGCCACCAAAGATCTCCTGACGAAATCCTTACTGATGATCCTGCCTGTAGCCATGTTTGTGAGCAGCGGTTTTGAGCATAGTATTGCCAACATGTTTATGGTGCCAATTGGTATTGCTATCCATTCATTTGCACCGGATAGTTTTTATGTAGCACTTAACCTAGACCCGCAACAATTTGCCGATCTTACTGTGAGTAACTTCGTGTTTCATAACCTGATCCCTGTAACCTTAGGTAATATAGTGGGTGGTGGGGTGTTTGTTGGCATCGGCTTTTGGTTAGTTGAACAAGGTAAATTAACCCTTGGCACTGACGGCGCAAGTCACGGCACTATTACAAGCCGTGTTGAGCCTAAAAACGATTAAGCCCCTTAGAGTATGAAGTCTGCATAGAACTACTGTCAGTCTTAATTTGAATGCCCAGCCTTTGCTGGGCATTTTTGTAGCTAGCCTTTTTTACCAAAGCAATTTCAAACTCAGCAGCATTTGATATCAAGCAATAATATCATCAGGCTTTTATTGTTGACTGGTTTTTATTCGATTAAACTTTTTCAATAACAAACGAATATGCGTTAAGGCTACTTTTTAGGCGCTAATATATTGTTAACCTGCCATTTTTAGATATTTTAACTAAAAGTCTGCAATATTTAAGACTATTTAAATGCTAGTATTTTATAAATAAAACCTACCTGATAATAACAATAACAGTGGTAATGAAATGTTAGAGCAACAAATAGCCAGTAATCCCCCCCAAACAACCAAAGTAATGCCTGATACCTTAGTGATCATATTCTTTGTTGCCTTTGCTGCAGCACTGTTGACCTATGTGGTGCCCATTGGCTCCTTTACTACCCAAGAGGCACATTATGTTGTCGATGGTGTGGAAAAGACACGCAGTGTTGTCGACCCTAATTCGTTTAGCTATGCAACAGATGAACAAGGTGAGCCACTACTTAGCCCAATGGGGCTATTTAAAGGTGATGGTGGCATGGGCTTTTTTAACTTCGCCTTTGAAGGCTTAGTTTCTGGTTCTAAGTGGGGCAGTGCCATTGGCGTGATTATGTTCATGTTAGTGATCGGCGGCTCATTTGGAGTGGTGATGGCCACTGGCACCATTGATAACGGTATTTTACGCTTAATCGATAAAACCAAGGGCAACGAGCAGTTATTTATTCCGGTTATCTTTAGTTTATTTTCTTTAGGCGGGGCGGTTTTTGGTATGGGCGAAGAGGCAATCGCCTTTGCAATTATCATTTGCCCGTTAATGATCCGCCTTGGTTACGACGGCATATGTACCGTGATGGTGACTTACGTTGCGACACAAATTGGTTTTGCCAGTTCGTGGATGAACCCATTTAGTGTGGCGATTGCTCAAGGCATTTCAGGGGTGCCGGTATTATCTGGGGCAGGGGTACGCTTTGGGCTTTGGGTTGGCTTTACCTTAATTGGGATTATTTTTACCATGCGCTACGCCAGTAAAATTCAAAAGCAACCCAGCTTGTCGTTTAGTTTTCATAGTGATCAGCATTTTAGAGATAACCAGCAAGGAACAGTAAAAGACAGTCGCTTTAATATGGGTGACATATTGGTATTACTAACCATTGCAGCAACCATAGGCTGGGTTATCTGGGGCGTGATTGCTCATGCGTGGTTTATTCCTGAAATTGCCAGCCAGTTTTTTACCATGGGCATTGTAGTCGGTATTATTGGCATATTGTTCAACCTAAACGGCTTAACCATGAATAAAGTAGCTCAAAGCTTTAAGCAAGGTGCAGGCACCATGCTCGAGCCTGCACTATTAGTGGGTTTAGCTTCTGGCATTTTATTATTAATTGGCAGTGGCGGGGCAACAGAACCGAGCGTGCTAAACAGTATTTTGCACAGTGCAGGTAGCGTGATTGGCCAGCTACCGAATGCCTTATCTGCTTGGTTTATGTTGTTATTCCAGTCGGTATTTAATTTCTTCGTCACCTCAGGCTCAGGCCAAGCGGCGTTAACCATGCCCTTGATGGCGCCACTGGCAGATCTTGTGGGTGTGACTCGTCAAGTATCAGTACTGGCGTTTCAGTTAGGCGACGGCTTTACCAATGTGTTAGTGCCTACTTCAGCGTCGCTGATGGCGACTTTAGGCGTATGCCGAGTGGATTGGGGTGATTGGGTTAAGTTTATTTGGCGCTTTATGGTAGCGCTAATGGTGCTTTCGAGCATTGCAGTGATTACGGCCCATTATTTAGGCTTCAGTTAAACAAGGCGCGATATTATTTATTATAAATGGCATTTATTAAAAACGGCATCAATGAATTGATGCCGTTTTTTTATTGTGATAACGACTAAATAAGTCATTAACTTAAAAATGAGCTTAACAAGGCTTTTTCTTACAGCGTAACAAAGTATGACCTATGCCAATGTTATCTATATCTTCATCCACATAAAGGCCTGCTTCACTGATCATTTTTAGCATATCTTTACTGTGATACATGCGGCTATTACCATTCGCTATTGCAGTAAAATATAGTGAGGTGGCGTTAACACAGTAGGCACCCGCTTCGTATGGTTGTCTGTCCCAGTAAGTCTCTAAGATACACAACTCACTATCAGAGCGCATAGCAGCAGCGGCGCGTTTTAAAATAGTGACAATTTGCTGTTTTGAGAAACAATCCAAGAATTGGCTCATCCAATATAAATCAGCATGTTGATAGAAAGGTTTATCACTATCAAGCAAATCGGTTTCAAGTGGATGCACTTGATCGGCAACCTTATTTATCTTGGCATTTTCCATCGCTACAGTTAACTGCCCCGGCAAGTCCATAATGGTGATGTTGACTTGGTCATCATAGCCTGTGCAAGCAAACGCCCACTTACCTGTATTGCCGCCCACATCAACAATATGTTGTGGCTTAGATCGAAAAATTAACGGTAAAAGACTATCAAACGCATGATCGGAATAGTAATGGTCAAACTCAAACCAGCTGCGTTTAACCTGCTCAGGTAATTGGCTTAATCCCGGGTAAATGGTGTCCCAATCGCCAAGGTATTTTAAGCCTTCAGCTTTGCCATTACGAAGAGATGCTTCTAATTCAAACAAACCTTGGTAACAGACATCGTGAATAAAGTTAAGATTCTTTGCAGCCATATCATCATGTAATAAGAAATGTCCTGTTTTATCTAAGCGGTAAAGCTCATCTTTGCACCAAAGTAGACCCATACTTAGACCCATATCTAGCAAAACATGAATAGCATACTCAGATACGTCAGCATCATTTACTAACTGCGCTAAGCTAATACCTTGATCGCCTGCTGCATCAATTTGTGCCAGTAGGCCGAATTGGCTAAGGCAACGGGCCACTTGAAAGCTTACAGGTGCGAAGGCTATTTTTTGTGCTTCGAATTTAGCATCGTAGGCGGATATTTTTTTCGGTGATTGATAAAAAGACATAAAATGAAGATTGCTCTAGCAGCAGGAGAAAAAGTGCTGCGATATTAGCAAACACTATTAAATAGGAGCTTGATCTAGCTCTAGGTGTTGAGCTTGTTAACGACATGCTAGGGCGGGATAATGCATTTTTGGGACACAAGCCTTAGATGTTGCAGATAGTTGAATTGAAACTTACTTATGTGCAGGTAGTTACGTTTGTTTAAACCAATAAAAAAGCCCTGTAAATACAGAGCTTTTAAAGTGTTTAGCGATTTTTAGCAATCAGTCACTAAATATGGTTACTGTACGTTTTCGCTATCGCTAAATTCGCCAGCAAATAGTGCTGATGATAAGTAACGCTCTGCAGCTGAAGGCAAAATAACAACAATATTTTTGCCTGCATACTCTGGCAGTTCAGCAATACGATTCGCTGCAACTACAGCTGCACCTGAAGAAATACCCACTAAGATACCTTCTTCTTTCATTAAGCGGCGCGCCATATCAATTGCATCTTCATTGCTAACAGCTTGCACAAGATCAACCAAATCTAAATCTAAGTTGCCAGGGATGAAACCTGCGCCAATACCTTGAATTTTGTGCGGTCCAGGTTGCAGAGGCTCACCTGCTTTAGCTTGAGCAATAACTTGAGAATCAACTGGCTCAACCGCCACTGACACAATATCTTTATTCTGACTTTTTAAGTAACGGCTCACACCCGTAATAGTACCGCCAGTACCAACACCTGCTACGAATACATCGACTTTACCATCGGTGTCATTCCAGATTTCTGGGCCTGTGGTTTTTTCATGAATTTCTGGGTTCGCAGGGTTACTGAATTGACCGAGAATAAGGTACTTTGAAGGATCAGATAAACGAATTTCTTCTGCTTTATCAATCGCGCCTTTCATGCCCTTAGCGCCTTCAGTTAACACAAGGTTAGCACCTAATGCTTTTAATAATTTGCGGCGCTCAAGGCTCATGGTGTTTGGCATAGTAAGTGTTAGCTGGTAACCGCGCGCGGCAGCAACATAAGCTAGTGCAATACCAGTATTACCTGAGGTTGGCTCAACTAATTCGATACCAGCTTTGAGGGTACCTTTCTTTTCGGCATCCCAAATCATGTTGGCACCGATACGACACTTAACACTGAAACTTGGATTGCGTGCTTCTATTTTTGCTAGCACATTACCATTGCTTACTCGATTAAGGCGCACTAGTGGGGTATTACCTAGCGTATATGAATTGTCTTCGTAAATGTTGCTCATGGTTTAGCTCCTTGTTTGCATTGTCTAATGATAATCGGTTTAGGTGGCTTTAACAGTGACAGTTAGTTATTCGTTATTCCTTTTAGTTATTAAAGCAAACTCTACTATAATAATAAAGCATCTTCTTAATTAACAATCATTTACTTTTGCTGCAACAGTTAAGCACATTATTACTCGCTTAGATGGTCAGACCTTTAGCAAATCGTCAATTAGTGCTTAGCGAAAATGCCAGAACCCAATAGACTTGTTTTAATTGTAAAATTTTCCCTGTATTAACCAGATGGCCAAAAGTTATCAGTATGGCAATGTCGAGGTGGGAAACTTGTTACTCCCCAATACCTTAATGGCAGATATAATATGAACAAAGTGGTGATTTCAGGAAGTGGACTTTACACCCCACCCCATAGCATTAGTAATGAAGAGCTAGTAACAAGCCTTAATCGTTACGTCGACCAATATAACAGCCAGCATGCTAGCTTAATCGCGAATGGTGAATTAAACGCATTAGCCCACTCATCGGCTGAATTTATCGAAAAAGCCTCAGGAATTAAGCAGCGTTATGTGATGGTCAAAGAGGGCATTTTAGAGCCTGACATCATGATGCCTTTGATAAAAGATCGCCCAAGTACCGAATTATCTATGCAGGCTGAAATGGGTATCGCGGCGGCGAATAAAGCCTTAGAACAGGCTAAACTGCTCGCCAGTGACATTGACTTAGTGATTGTTGCCTGTGCTTATACTCAGCGCTCATACCCTGCAATTGCTATCGAAATTCAGCAAGCCATGGGCACAAAGGGCTTTGCCTACGACATGTTGGTGGCGTGTTCGTCAGCTACATTTGCCATAGTCAATGCGATCAATGCCGTGCAGTCAGGTACAGCATCTAGGGTATTGGTGATTAATCCTGAAATATGTTCGCCGCAGGTTAATTATCGCGATCGCGATAGCCACTTTATTTTTGGCGATGTCGCAACCGCAGTTGTGGTTGAAAAAGCGAACAATGCTCACACTGAGTTTGCTTTTAATGTGCTGTCGAGCAAATGCGTTACTGATTACTCTAATAATATCCGCAGTAATTTTGGCCATATGAATCGCTGTGATCCGCTCAATGCTAACAGCAGTGATAAGTTGTTTCATCAACAAGGGCGCAAGGTATTTAAAGAGTTGTTGCCAATGATTTATCAGCATTTAGACAAGCAACTCGAACAAGAGCAGATACAAGCTAATGAATTTAAACGCTTGTGGTTACATCAAGCCAATATCAATATGAATCAGTTTGTGGTGCGTAAACTGCTTGGTGACAATGTGGATGCAGCGCAGGCACCAGTGGTATTAGATGAATACGCAAACACGGCTTCAGCGGGCTCGATTATTGCTTTTAATAAATATAATCACGACTTTAAAACTGGTGATTTAGGTCTGCTTTGCTCGTTTGGAGCAGGCTACTCTGTTGGCAGTATTATTTTAGAGAAGACTTAATTTTAACTGTGTACTTTCAACTAAATCAAAAAGACTGCCAAGGCAGTCTTTTTGATCATCAATGGGTAAAATCTTAAACAACTAACAACTAACAACTAACAACTAACAACTAACGACTAACGACTAATAACTACAGTAACCAGGCATAACTTACTTTCATAAAGTAGGTTTTATCTTTTTGGGTTAATGAATCGATTTCATCGGTAGCAACCAAGCCGTCGGAATAACCCAGATAAAATACACTTTGTGGATTTAGCTTATAGCCATATAAAATTTCATTGCCTAAATTCTGACTTTGCTTATTCGGCGATTGGTATTGATATAAACTTGGATCGCGCTCAATATCGGTATAGACACTGCTTAAACGTAAAAAACTATTTAAGCTGATTTGCCAATTGAGACGTAAATCAGTCAGGTTAGCGGTAAACAAAGTACCTTCATCAACATCAAGGGTTTGGTAGCGATGATTCACATCTAAGATGATTGACTCAGTTAGCTTCCACTCCACCGCTGGGTTAAACATAGTCACAGTAGCCGCACGGTCGTTGGCGTAATCAATATCATCACCGTAGTTCATATCAATTTCTAATTTCAGTGACTGTATCGGGGTAAAGTTGGCGTACAACCAATTGAAATTAATATCGTACATGGTGGTATTGCCATCAATGGCCAGTGATGAGCCATCATGGCGTCTACCTACGCGGTCTTTGTGAACAAAACCGGTTGAGATGTAACTTTGTAAGCCGCCGTTAAACTCAATATACACCTCAGCTTCTTGTTCAATTTTTTCATTATTTTGATTGTGGGTAATGTCCCAATCGCCGCCAAATACCACTTTGTTGAAAAAGTTTTCCATTGGGTACCAAACATAATTACCGCCGACGACAAACTTACTGGCATCAATTCGGTCAATAAAACCTAAGTCAGCTCTAAAGTCTTCACCAATGGATTCATAACGGCTAAAGGCGCGCCAGTTACGACGAATATGGTCGTAGCTTACCCGGTACATACTGTCGGAAAAGTTATCTTGCTTGTTAGTGCGTAGCACGCGTTCATTGTATTCACAATTACCCAACTCACAGCTTTGTGGCGGTGCGCTGCAATCCTCGCCTTGGCAAAACTGTTGAAACAAATCATCAGGATATTGCGTGTCTGAAAATACATATTGCCCGGTAAAAGTATCTTGCTCAGTGGGCTGATACTTGATATCAACACTGGCAACATAGTTATGGTAATTCTCTGAGGTTTTAGCGGTAACCAGACCACCAAAAGATAGCTTCTTGTTGGGATCAAAGCGGTACCTTGCTGCAAGGTTATAGCTTTCTTCGTTAATGGTGGCGATATCTGAGCTTAAGTTACCCGGGATTAAAAACTGGGTATTTTCGTCATTAGCCGCCAACACAGCTAAAGTGTGATCATCAGTTTTACTGGTAAGCTTTACCCCATAGTCAGGTGAGGCAATATTACGAGTGTGTAATAGGCTTAATTGGGTATCGAAATAATCTTTATTATCTAAAAAGAAAGCACGTTTTTCAGGGTAAAATAACGCAAAAGTATTGTTAACATCTAGCTGACCAGAATCGGCTTCTACTTGGGAAAAGTCAGGATTAATGGTGGCATTTAATAACGTTGTAGGGGTGATGCCCCAACGTAAATCGAGCCCTGCTTCAACATGATTATCATCTTCCCAAGGCTGGTTAGGATTAAGATTACGTTGATTATTACTGGTTGCCACCACTGATGGCGTAATTTGAATATCTTTACCTTGCTTAGCGCCTTCAAGGCCTGTTGCGGTGCCGAGTTGGCATAATTGACATGACACATTACGATCAATTTTATGGCTTGATATACGATGGGTTTCATTTCTTGGGTAAAAGCGAATTAATTCAATGCCCCAAGTTTGCAGGTCTTTATTGTCATCAAAGTTAAATAGTCTTAATGGTAGCTCTAGTTCAACTTGATAACCTTGGGCTGTGATCTGACCACTAGCATACCAAATACCGTCCCAGGCATCACTTTCTTCACCTGTTAACTCATTTTCAATAGAGTCATTTTGAACCCCATAAGGGTTGATAAAAAACTGATAGGCAAGGCGGGCATTATTAAAGGTGTCGAGCTTAATACCCACTTGATCATCACCCCATGAGCTATCGCGGTCACGTAAATTACTGCGGATCTGTTCAGGGTTTGGGTCATTAGCCAAAAAGGCAACAAACAAACTGGTTTCTGTGGCAAATATTTTCGCTTCAGTGCTAACGGGGGCGGCAATGTTTTCACCCGGTGAGGTTTCATATTTAAGCTGCATAGTGGCAGCTTGTTGCCACTGTGGCTCATTCAACTCGCCATCGATTTCTACAGCCTCGGATAAGGTTGGAATGGCGATATTAAATTGACTTGCATCACCAGCGATAACAGAAGCAGGGAGCAGAAAAGTGCTAAAAAACACGCTTAAAATAGCTGCGCTTCTAATGGTGGAATTTGATAGAAACAAAGGTGTTGTCAGGTATTTTTTCACAATACTTCTCATGATGAATCTGTAACTTATTGTTAGTTTGCGAGATTGTCGCAGAAAGTCATACTAAAGTCGTTAATTTTATGTGATTAAAATGTTTTTAATTGTTACTTGCGTTTGAGGGCTTGGAATTAACAATTGATAAATATTTACTTGTTAAAAACTAGGATGACGCATGCTCGATAGGCCGCTTCCTAACGTTAGCCTCATATGCATACTTAAAGGCAACAGCAAATAATCAAAGTATTAGTCACAAACCTCAGTAAGAGACAGATATGCAATAAAAAGCCTCAACAAAATGTCGAGGCCTCTTGATATCAATACCGCAGAATCAACAACGGTATTCTAATTGCGAAACTATTCAGGTGCTATTTCTGGATGCTTATAAGCATCACGGTATTTATCAACCCACATGGCGGTGGCGCCGCAAATAGCTACTGGCATGACGATAAAGTTCACTATCGGGATCATTGAAAACAGCGTTACTGTGGCGCCAAAGGTGTAGCTGGTGCCTTTAGTTTGATTGAGGGCAAACTTCATATCCTCAAACGGCACTTTATGGTTATCGAATGGGAAGTCGCAATACTGAATTGCCATCATCCATGCACTGAATAAAAACCATAAAACGGGCGCGGCGGTTTGGCCAACAACAGGCACGATAAATAACACTAGAAACAGTAATGCTCTAGGCAGGTAGTATTTTAATTTAGTCCACTCTCGGCCCATTATTCGCGGCAAATCTTTAATTAAATCTACCGTTGTGCCAGAGTTAAGTGACTTACCGGTTAAGTGCATCTCAACTTTTTCAGCCAGCAGGCCATTAAAGGGCGCAGCTATCCAGTTCATCACTGAGCTAAAGATAAAAGACATCACCACTAATAAGCTCACAACCGCCAGTGGCCACAGGAAAAAATTTAACCATGTGAGGTATTCGGGGATTTGGCCGTTCATCCAAGCAAACATTTCATCTAATTTACCAATGGCAAAATAAATGACCGTTGAGAATAAAACTAAGTTAACCATTAATGGAATGAAGACAAAGGTTCGTAGCCCCGGTTGTTTTATGAGCTTAAACCCATCCATAAAATAATTAACACCACTTTTCATTGGTTTAATTGGCATCGATTACATCCTTGAAAAAACTAGTTATGATGATTGTGGTGATGCATTGAGCGGAAAACAAGCCTTAAAGTGTGTTTAAGTCATAAAAATCGTTACAAAATGCAGCGCGATTGGTAAAGTTGTACTTTATCCGTCTTACGCAGACGAGATGATTATTCATCGACGCTTCTTAATCAATCTCACTGGAACAACTTCACAAGCACAATGCGATTAAAACAAATAAAACTTGCTGGCTTTAAGTCGTTCGTTGACTCCACCAAAATTCCCTTCAACCAACCTTTAACGGCCATTATAGGCCCCAATGGATGTGGTAAATCCAATGTCATTGATGCCGTGCGCTGGGTGCTAGGCGAAAGCTCTGCTAAGCATTTGCGTGGCGACTCGATGATGGATGTGATTTTTAATGGCTCTAGCGCCAGAAAACCCGTGTCAGTTGCCAGCATTGAGTTGAGCTTTGAAAATCTCGATGGTCGATTAGCAGGCCAATATGCCAGTTATCAAGAAATATCGGTAAAAAGACAAGTCAGTCGCGATGGTGACTCAAATTACTTTTTGAATGGTCAAAAGTGTCGCCGTAAAGATATTACCGATTTATTTATGGGCACAGGTTTGGGCCCACGAAGTTATGCCATTATCGAGCAGGGGACGATTTCGCGTCTTATTGAATCTAAACCCCAAGAACTGCGGGTTTTTATTGAAGAAGCAGCAGGCATTTCCCGTTATAAAGAACGCCGCCGTGAAACTGAAAACCGTATTCGTCATACCCGTGAAAACTTGGAGCGATTGGGCGATATTCGCTTAGAGCTCGGTAGCCAAATCGACAAGCTTGAACAACAAGCGCAGGCCGCCAAGCAATATCGTGAGTTTAAGCAACAAGAACGTGACTTACATGCGCAATTGTTGGTGATGCGCTATCAAGAGCTTAAAAACCAAAGCGACAATATTGCCCAAGAGATTTTACAACTTGAAGTTAATTTAGCTGCTGCCAATGCAGATGGTGAAACCACTGAATTAACCCTTACTCAGCTTAAAACCCAAATTGCAGAATTAACCGCTGCTGAGCAACAGCTGGTGGCCGAGTATTATCAAGCAGGCACAGAAATCGCTAAGCTTGAACAACAGCTTAAACATCAACAGCTACAAGATAATCAGCTGGAAAAACAATTAGCAGATCTCATTTCGCAGCAGCAAGTTGCTAGTAATGCGTTGCAAACCTTGATGCTGCAAGAGCAACAATTAACGGCGCAGTTAGCTGAGGGCAAACCTGAACTTGTTGCAGCAGAACAAGCGCTGGGCGTTATTGATGCTCAGCTGCAAGATGTTGAGCAAAAAGCGGCAGACTTACAGCAGCATTTATCGGTGTTATCTGATGGCGCGGCGAATGCCAAAATGGCAGCGGCACTAACCCAGAGCAAATTGCAGCATCAACAACAAATGCTGTCGCAGCAACAAAAGCAGTTAATCGAACTTAGTGCTGAGCAGCAGCGAAATACTGAGTCTGACTCACAAGCTGAATTAACCGCACTTGACCTCAAGTTAACCGCCCTTAAAGAGCAACTTGAATTAGAAGATGAAATCAAACATCAACTCACTGATGAACTTGAAGATAAGCAACAACAGCTAGCTCAGGCAAGTGAAGATTATCAGCAGCAAAAACAGCAGTTATCGTCACTAAGCGCCAGAAGTGAGCTGATTGAGCAATGGCTAACCAGCAATGACGATGATCAGCAAGCTTTATGGCAAACCATTGAGGTAACGCCAGGCTGGGAAAAGGCTGTTGATGTATTACTGCAAGGCATTTTAGCCACCAAAGTGATTGATGCTGGTGGTGCAATTGGCCCATCAGTGAGTGGTTTTATTGCCACAGGTGAGGTGAGCGCGCTGAATCACCAAATTAGCGCTGCGGTTAATTTATCCCCTTGGCTTCACCATGTAAGCTGGTGTGCCAGTGTTGATGAGGCAAAAGCGCAGCTTAAGCAGTTAAGCTCAGATGGCATTTTTGCCACTCAAGATGGTTATTTAGTGGGTCATGGCTTTGTCTTTAAAAAAGCCGACTCTAAGCAATCACAGCTGGCACTTAAAAATGAGTACCAGCAATTACAAATACAAATTAGCCAATTAAATGAGCAATTGTTGAAGTTGCAGCAGCAAGTGAGCTTACAAACTCAGCAAGTTGGCGATGCTCACGCGCAATTGAGTCAATCTCAACTTAAACATCACCAGTTGCAATTAGATTGCAGTAAGCTTGATGCTCAGAGCCACAGTTTGGTGCTGCAGCAACAAGACAGATTACGCCGACAAAAAAGCCTTGATGAACAAGTGGCTCAGCTGCAAGGACAAATTGGCGCAGGTCAACAAGCGATAGAGCGATTAACTGCCGAGCTTGAGTTATCCCAGCAAACGCATCAACAGCAGTTGGCAACCCAGCAGCAAGTAAATCAAGATTGGCAAACTGCCAGTCAGCAGCTACGAGATTATAAAGCTAACCGCAGTCAGCAAGAGCGTGATAGCAATAGTTGCCGGCAAAAAATGCAACAATTGCACACTCAAGTAGCAGTATTACAAGCCAATATTAGCCAGCAAACCCAGCAGAGCGAGTCCACCACAGCGCAAATCAAGCAGCTGCGGGAATCTTCGCAGCAAACTAATGCCAGTTTAGGTGAGCAGCAATTACAACAGCTGCAAACACAATTAAACGCGCAACTCGACATTCAGCAAGCTAAACAACAATTACTGAATTCAAATCGTACACAGCAGGCAGAGTTACAAACTCGGCTCGATAGTGCGGTATTGATTCAAAAACAACAGCTTGGTGCACTGCAAAACTTGACTCAGTCTCTCAGCGGGTTAAAGTTACGTCGTGAAGGATTAAAAGGTCAGGCCGATGGCCAATTTCAGTTACTTGAAGAACAACAGATAAAGATTCAAGATGTGATAGCGCATATTCCTGAAACAGCTAAAGTCATTGTATGGCAGCGAAACCTTGATAAAGTAAGAGCTCAAATCAGTCATTTAGGGGCCATTAACCTCGCGGCAATCGAAGAGTTTGAGCAGCAAAGTGAACGTAAGGCTTATTTAGATAATCAAGATAATGATTTAAATAAAGGCTTAGCCACACTTGAAGAGGCCATTCGTAAAATCGATAAGGAAACTCGCACTCGATTTAAAACCACTTATGATGCGGTCAATGCGGACTTATCAAAGTTATTCCCTAAGGTTTTTGGCGGTGGTAAAGCCTATTTAGCCTTAACGGATGATGATTTACTTGAAACGGGTGTGACCATTATGGCGCAACCACCCGGCAAGAAGAATAGTACTATTCACCTTCTTAGTGGTGGAGAAAAAGCCTTAACCGCTTTATCATTAGTATTTGCCATATTTAGACTAAATCCAGCACCATTTTGTATGCTTGATGAAGTTGATGCACCCTTAGATGATGCCAACGTTGAGCGTTTTTGCCGCTTATTAAAAGAGATGTCACAGAGTGTGCAGTTTGTTTATATTAGCCATAATAAAATCACCATGGAAATGGCTGATCAATTAATAGGTGTCACTATGCATGAACCGGGCGTTTCACGTATAGTCGCAGTCGATATCGAAGAAGCGGTGGCACTTGCCGACGCTGAATAAATAGAATAAATAGGATTACAGGGTCACCAATGGAAGATTTTCAACTGGTTTTGTCAATACTAGGCGCAATAGCGATTATCGCAGTATTGGTACATGGGTTTTGGTCTATTCGTAAACAACAACCTAAAACGTTAAAAGACAACCCAATGACGGGGTTTTATAAAGGCCAAGCAGAGCAGCGTGACTCACAGGGGTTTGACGCTGATGGTATTGGTGAAGTGAGACGGGTTAAAGCTGACGAGGTCTCAGTTGAGCCTGTTATGAGACAGTCGAAGGTTAGCCCACATTTAAAGCCTAATGTAAGCAGCAGTCAACTTGATAGTGCAGAGCTAGAAATTACTGCAGCGGGTTCAAAAAAGGGCATTGGCCTACAAAACCAATCAGCAGTGAATGTGCAAGCGCCAAGTTACCATCCGGGTAGAAAAGATCCCGTAATGACTACCGCTGCCAAAGAACCAGAGCATATACCAACCCAGCAAGCGCTGTTTGGTGAAGAGTTTAATGATGACTCTAATGAACCTTTTATTGACGACCCTATTGAAAAAGCCTCAGTAACCAAAGCTGAATCTAATGTGAGCTCTGCAAGTGTTCATTCGCCAGAACATCAAACCTTAGCACAAGAGCCGCTCACTCCTGTTGTCGAAACTGCGCCAAAGGCTGAGCCAGTAGAAGAGCCACTTGGCGAGCCGCAAGATGTATTAGTACTGCATGTGGTTGCCCGTGACGGTGAACAATTACAAGGCGCCGAGCTATTACCTTGTTTGTTATCGCTTAACTTTAAATTCGGCGATATGGATATTTTCCATCGTCATCAAGATAATGCCGGTAATGGAAAAGTGCTATTCTCCATGGCTAACATGTTAAAGCCTGGGGTATTTGACCCTGACAATATGGAACAGTTTGCCACTCAAGGTGTGGTGTTATTTATGACATTGCCTTGCCATGGCGATGCGTTAAGAAATTTCTCAATTATGCTTAATTCAGCCCAGCAACTGGCTGATGACTTAGGCGCTGAAGTGTTAGACGACAAGCGTAACGCCTGGACTGATACTAATAAACAAGCATACTTAAGCCGAATTCGAGCCGTTTCTTAAATTTTATTATATTTTACAATGAGGCCGCACTTGCGGCCTTGTTTGCTTTTTAGATGAGTGATTTTATGCAAGACATTAAAACAGAAATACAGCAAATTAGCAGTGAACTACACCGTCATAATATTCTTTATTATGTGGATGATGCGCCGAGTATTCCTGATGCTGAGTATGACCGTTTAATGCAGCGCCTTATCGCGCTTGAAACGGCTCATCCTGAGTTGATTAGCATTGATTCTCCCACCCAAAGAGTTGGCGGCGCGCCACTGGCCAAGTTTGATCAAATTACCCATTTAAAGCCGATGCTCAGTTTAGATAATGCCTTTGAGCAAGCAGACTTTGAAGCCTTTAATAAACGTATTAGTGATAAAGTAGATACGGTCAGTTACTGCTGTGAGCCAAAGCTTGATGGTCTAGCGGTGAGTATTTTATATCGTAATGGCGTATTAGAGCGCGCAGCAACGCGAGGCGATGGCAGCGTAGGTGAAGACATCACAGATAATGTGCGCACCATTAACTCGATTCCGTTAAAGCTTCGGGGTGATGATTTCCCTGAACTGATGGAGGTGCGTGGGGAAGTGATCATGCCTAAAGCAGCATTTGATGCGCTTAATCAGCGTCAACAGGCCAAAGGCGAGAAGACTTTTGTTAACCCACGTAATGCCGCCGCTGGCAGTATTCGTCAATTAGACAGCAAAATCACCGCCACGCGCGCATTAGGCTTTTACGCTTATGCTCTAGGTGTGGTCGAAGGTGAAAGCTCGACAATGGCACAGAGTCACTTTGGCCAGCTTACCCAATTAAGACAATGGGGCTTACCTGTTAGTCAAGAAGTTAAAGTCTGTGACAGCTTACCTGAAGTGTTTGCTTACTATAGCGATATTATGACGCGCCGCAGCAGTTTATCTTATGAAATAGACGGAGTGGTAATTAAAGTAAATGATATTGCCAAACAAACAACCTTAGGCTTTGTCGCTAGAGCGCCGCGCTGGGCCATCGCCTATAAGTTTCCCGCGCAAGAAGAGATGACGCTACTTGAAGAGGTTGATTTTCAAGTCGGCCGCACCGGTGCGGTGACGCCGGTTGCGCGTTTAAAACCGGTGTTTGTTGGCGGGGTTACTGTATCAAATGCCACGCTTCACAATGCTGATGAAATTGCGCGTTTAGGCGTAAAAGTCGGCGATACGGTGATTATTCGCCGCGCGGGTGATGTTATCCCGCAAATTGTTGCCATTGTGGCTGAAAAGCGCCCTGATGATGCTAAAGAGATTACCTTCCCGACAGCATGCCCAGTGTGTGACAGTTTAGTCGAGCGGCTTGAAGGTGAAGCGGTAGCACGTTGCAGTGGTGGCTTATTTTGTGAAGCCCAGCGTAAAGAAGCCATTAAACATTTTGCCTCTCGCAAAGCATTAAACATCGATGGCATGGGCGACAAAGTGGTTGAGCAACTGATTGATAAAGAATTAGTACAAAGCCCTGCTGAGCTGTTTACCCTTACAGCATCGATGATCACCATGCTAGAACGTATGGCAATGAAGTCGGCGACTAAGCTGGTTGCCGCCATTGATGATGCCAAAACCACTACCTTATCAAGATTTATTTATGGCTTAGGTATTCGTGAAGTTGGTGAAGCCACCGCAGCCAATTTAGCCAGCCATTATAAAACCCTTGATGCCATTAAAGCGGCCAGCATTGATGAGTTAATTGAAGTGGATGATGTCGGCGTGATTGTTGCCAAACATATAGCGCATTTTTTTGCTCAGCCCCATAACCTTGAAGTGATTGATAAGTTAGTCGCTGCGGGTGTAAATTGGCCTGCTCTTGAAGCCGTTGATGAGTCAGCCTTAAGCCTTAAAGGCCAAACCTGGGTATTAACAGGTACCTTAACTCAGTTAAATCGCAACGATGCTAAAGCGCAGTTACAAGCGCTGGGGGCAAAAGTGGCCGGCAGTGTTTCTAAAAACACCGACTGTTTAGTCGCGGGGGAGGCTGCAGGTTCTAAGTTAACCAAAGCCCAAGACTTAGGCGTGAAAGTGATTGATGAACAAGGCTTATTAGATTTGCTAAGTCACTAATTATTAATTAACAAACACTAATCACTAACAATTAGTCGCTTTAAATAATCTTAAAAAGTAGCTACTGGCAATTTATTAATAGCATAAGTTAAGGCTTACCTAGCTTCGAACTAAGCAAGTAAGCCTTTACCTAATAAACTGGATACCCTGTGAATTTTAGCAATATCACTTGGCTTGATGACAAGGGCCATATAAAACCGCCGATATTTTTGTATTTAATGCTGATCTTTCTCGCCCGTGGTTGGTGTGTCTTTATTGCATCGTTAACCCAATTTAACGATCGCACTGGGCTCGTGAGACTATTTTATCCTGAAAAAAGCGATTTTTTACTGGCATTAGCGAGCGGGGTTGGTGCGGTAATTATTTATGGATTAGTGATTGCGGAGCGAAAACGCAGCCCACAGGTATTAAGGCCGCTATTTAATCAGATTAAGTACATTCTATGGCTACTACTGATTGTTGATGCTTTATTACTTAGCCAACGCCTGGTTCACGATCATTTTGTTTTCAAAGTCAGCTTTGCACTTGATGCATTATTTATCTTTTGGTCAGCTATTTATTTATTAAAATCAAAACGATTGCAGCATTATTTTAAAGATTGGCAAAATGAAGCCGATTATATGGCAGTAGAAGCTGAACTTGCCATGGCGAAAGAACAACAAGATGCTCAACTTTATGAGCCAGATGAACAGTCACAAGCCGCGCAGCATACTCAAAAGATTGTCGAGTCAGCCAAACATAATCGAGGCGTGTCTAATAAAGTTATTGCAACAGAAATAACCGACTCGATAAAGGTGAATAAGTAAAACATGTTAAGTCATAGTAGCTGACAGAAATAAAAACCAATACCAGCGGCTGCTATGGCGGTTAAAAAGGATCTTATCTTGGCTAAAGTAGTGGCTAAAACTGAGCCTATCAATATACCGTTATCACAACTGGTGGTCGGTATGACGGTAAAACTGCCGTTATCGTGGTTTAATAATCCGTTTTTTCGTAATAAAGTACTGATTAGCTCCCAAGCAGAAATTGAACTGATTAATAGCTTAGGCATTAACTATGTGACTGTGATTGACGGTCAGCATTTATTTGTTGAGCCCGTTATCAGTCAACCTGTGGTTGCTGCGGAAGTAGCCCCCGCGTTTGATATTAACGCCATAATCAAAAAGTCAGTAAATACAAGTCGAGTTCGCTTCAGTAAAGCCTGCAGTAATCTTCGCCCCGCATATAGTAAAGTCATTAGTGATCCGCCGGTATCACATCGAGAAGCTGTGACAGTCGTGGAGTTACTATTAACCCATTTACATGAAACCAAACAGCCACAAATTGGATTAGTTAACTGTGCTGATAAAGAAATAAACATGGCTCAGCATGGGATCTCGGTTGCTGTGTTATCCATTTTAATGGGGCACAGCCTTGAGTTAGCCCCTGCGCAAATGCGAGATCTTGCGTTAGGCTGTGTGTTTCATGATATTGGCAAATTAAAAATACCTGATGCCATACGTCGCAAACGCATTGATTTAACTAGTCACGAGCGAAACTATATAAAGACCCATCCCAATATCGGCTATGAAATGCTAGATAGAAGTGGTTTATTCCCTAAAGCCATGTTGGATATTGTGCTACATCATCATGAGTATATCGATGGTAGTGGTTACCCCAATAAACTCACCAAAAATCACATTCCTTTATTGACCCAAATCGTGATTCTAGCGAATGACTATACGGTATTGTTAGAAAGCACAGGCTCAGCACAATTGGCATTAGGCACCTTATTTAAAAGCCGTGCTGATAAACATGATAAAGCCTTGATTAGCATACTAGTGAAAACGTTAGGCGTTTTTCCTCCGGGCTCCATTGTTAAATTGTCCGATGGTAGTATCGCCAAGGTAATGATGACATCAACCGCATCTAAGCAGCCCCATGTAGTTAGTTGTTCAGCTCATGGTACTCAGGCCAGATTTAGATGCTTAATTGATGAAGGGGTAACGATTGTTGAGACGGTAAAACTAGAAGATTTATCAAAAAAACTAGCTAACTTGCTAGAAGTTCACGCCCCTGTATGTTTTTATGTTTGCCATATTAATGATTAATTTTAGCGTTTTTTAACCCGTGGGATTTTCATGAACTGTATTGCAATTATCGGCTGTGGTTGGTTTGGCCTGCCATTAGCGACAAGATTAGTTAAACAAGGTTATCAGGTTAGCGGCACTAAGCGAACCCAAGCCGGTTGTGAGCAGTTATCCTCACTGGGTATTGATGCTTATAAGCTAGATTTAAGTGAGCAAAATATTGAAGCAACACAGCTTGAAGGCTTACTTGAAGCCGATGCGTTAATCATTAATATTCCGCCGGGCCTGCGCCGAGGTGAAAGTCATTATCTTGAGCATATTCAAACCTTGGTCAACTTGATTGCACCGCGCCAATATCAGCGGGTGATTTTTATCAGTACCACAGGGGTTTATCCTGCTAAAAATCGCATAATGACCGAAGCGGATGCTGCGGCATATGATGATAAAAGTGCAATATTATTGGCTGCGGAGTCGTTAATTGCTGCAATGGATAATGCTTGTATCGTGCGCTTTGCAGGCTTAATTGGCCCTAAGCGCCATCCGGGTAAGTTTTTTGCTGGTAAAACCGATGTTAGCGGCGCAAATGTCGCGGTTAATTTGGTTCATCTTGATGATTGCATTCAGGCAATAGAGGCCATATTGGCGGCGACGAGCTCAGGGAAAAATGTGTCGAGCTATTACAATTTAACTGCGCCGAGTCATCCTACTCGCGTTGAGTTTTACCAAGCAGCGACTGCTGACTTGGGCTTAGCAGCGCCGCAATTTAATCAAACCCAATTAGCCAGTAAAGTAATAAATGGTAATTTGATTTGCCAACAGCTTAATTTCAACTATATTCATCCCGATCCGCTAAAAATGCTAGCAGCTTGTTAATTGATAACTCGTTAGCGGCGAGATGGTTGGTATTAAGCAGTGATCAGGTATAATGCAACCCATATTTATGATTAAAGGCCAAAATTGAATGAGCAGCCAAGTTGCACAATTCGCACTTTTGAGTGGCGATGAGTTTGTTGAGTTATATAAAGTATTAAAAGTACAAGGTTTAGTCGATGGTGGCGGTGCAGCTAAGCATGTCATCTCTGAAGGCTTAGTCACAGTAAACAACGAAGTTGACACACGTAAGCGTAAAAAGTGTGTCGTTGGTGATGTCATTGAATTTAATGGCGATAAAATTCAAATTCTTGCCACAGCATAAGGATACAAGCATGCAATTCCCTGATGATGACAATGGTAAAATGTTAGCCGCAATGGCTGAGTCTGGTATTGACTTAACTGTAGCACTTGATGTTGATTTCTTTTTGATTTTTGATGATCAACGCGATGCAGAATCAGCATTAGAAGCACTCGCAGCAATGGGCTCAAATGGTGAGTTAGAGCTTAACTTTAGCGAAGAAATCGAAAAGTGGGAGCTGATTGTTTGTTTAAACATGGTGCCAACTTATGATGACTTGGTGGCTAAAGAACTTGAGTTAAACACCTTTGCCCAAGAGTTTGACGGCATGACAGATGGATGGGGCGTAATGCAACATCAAGAAGGTGATGACGAGTTTGCTGATGATGAGCATCAATGTGACGACAACTGCTCACACACCCACTAGTTAGCCTGTTAAAATATTGAAAACAAAAACCACCAATTAGGTGGTTTTTTTGTGTCTTTATATTATAGGATGGAGCCATATGCAGTTAAGGGAAGTTAATATCCCGCAGTATTTATGGAGTCGCATTTTAAATGGCAAGACACATTAGCTTTGGTACCCCAGTCAATGATGCCGAACGTTGGGCATTTTCTCTTTTATCTGACGAACTTCCTGAAGATTATCTCCTTTTAACCAATGTAGAAATTCCTACTCAAACTGGCCAAGCAATGGAGGTTGACGCCTTAGTTGTCGGTGAGTTTGGTGTGTATGTGGTTGACGTAAAAGGCTACATTGGTCGCTTAAACGCTGGTTTACATGCTTGGTCACTGGATGGTCGTCATGTGGACAATAGTTTATCAAAAGCCAATTATGTCGCCCGAGTATTAGCGGGTAAATTAAAGAACAAAATTCCTGTGGGCGTTTATGCTCCTTGGTGTCAGGGCATGGTGTTTGTTACAGGGCGTAAAGGCGAAGAAATTCTGGTTGAAAAAGATACCGGTAAACTGAGTATTTATACCCCTGCAAAAATCATCGCCGCGTTAACCAAAGAGTGGGGCTTAACGGCGCCGCATATTCATCCTGTGACCGACACTCAAAAAGAAATGGTATTAGACACCATAGGCCAGGTGGCACTGGTTGAGCAACGTAACAACAAAATTCAAGATTTCATTAAGCTCAAATGTTTATTCCTGCAGCAAGGCTTGGAAGTTTGGCAATCAGAATATAATCCGGGTGGCTGGACCGCGCCATGGCTGTTGAAAATACTGGTGACCAGTGAGTTTGACGACAGTATTGATGCCAATTATCACGAGCAAAAATTGCGTGATGAATTTAAACGGATTCAGTCACTTTCAGGTTGTAGCTGCGTGCCTTTTTGCGCGCCACTTATTCAAGATGGTGAACAGGTGGTCTTGCCCATCAGAATGCCCCGTGGTGTGCCACTGAATATTTTTGATATTGGACAGCAAACCACTTATCAGCTGTTAGAAATTCTGCGCCGCAGTGTCACCGGCTTACAGCAAATCCATCGCCGCGGTTACACCATAGGTGGCTGGGAAGATAATTGTATATTTATCTCAGATGACGCTGACGTTGAATTTATTGATATTAAAGATTCACTTAATACCAGTGAAGATATACAAGCTTATGCCACGGCCTTTTTAGAATTAGCTGAAAAAACCGTACAACCACGTATTTACCAATGGTATCGCGCTGCAGCCAAAGGCAGCACCATTGACCTTGACGCGATTCGTTGTGATTTATCTGCAGTTATCGATTTAGGTGTGTGTGACACTTTACCGCACAAAATCGTTATCGAGCAGGGCGCGGTGGTTGATCATCATTACCGCCTCGATCACTTTATTTCAGCAACGCCTCGCAGCCAGCTATGGCGGGCATTGCATTTACAAGGGAACTTCCCATGCTGCGTCAGTGTTTATCAAGATGTGGATAACCAATGGCACACCCTGAGTAACATGTATCGCAGCCTGGCTAAAATTTATCATCCACATGTTGAGCGTGTGCTGGCATTTGGGCAATTGCCACAGTCGGATGATTTATTCATTGCTAGAGATTGGGTACAAGGGGTCGCGCTAGATGAAGTGGCCACAATACAAGTGGGTCAACCCAGGTTGTGGTTTATTCAACTATTAACAGCACTACAATACTTGCACAGTTTAGATATTCACCATGGGGCCATTTGTCCTAAAAATATCATTTGCCGAGACGGTAAGGCTACCTTAGTAAACTTTGGTATAGGTTCTGATATAGCTGCCAGCCATTACGCTGCGCAATATGCCGATCCGACTATGTGGTCTGTAGAAGGCGATGCTGAAAAAGATTTATATGGCTTGGTCGCAAGTGTTGTCGATGCGATTTCTCCAGAGTCGATTAAACAAGGCAGTGGCGCAGATGCCATGATTAACGCCTTAATGAGCTTTGATAAGCAGTGGCTTGGCGAAGGCTTTTTTGAGGCTTGCTTAAGTATTTTGAAATTTGAATTTCGTATCGTTCCTAACCGCAGTTATGCCGAGCAGTTAGGGCTCGATGAAGTTGAGTATCAAAACTCTGGCTTGTAGTTATCTTGATTTATAGCCCTTCAGGCTTATGTGAAGGATGTTTGCCCCAAAAGCCGGTACAAGCCGTATTGGCTTATATGATTCGAGGATAATGTAAGAGGGATCCCATGATTATTAAACGCATTACTGCTGAACGACTTGATGATGTTTTGCCTCTGTTTAGCCAATATATGCATTTTTACGGGGTTGAGCAAGCCGTGACTGAGTATGCTACCTATTTGCTGGAACGGTTAAATAATCAAGAAGCGTTTATTTTTGGGGCTTACACTGAAGCGGATAAAGCGATTGGTTTCGTGCTTAATTATCAAAGTTTTTCATCCACAGAGCTAGGTAAAGTATTAGTGTTAAATGATCTATTTGTTGAGCCAGACTATCGAAATCAAGGCGCCGCTAATTTACTTATCCGATGCTCTATTGAATTGGCTCGCGGTATTCAAGCCGTAAGGGTTGATTTAAGCACCGCGAAAGTGAATTTTCCTGCTCAATCTGTCTATGAGAAAATTGGCTTTGTAAAAGATAGCCGCTTTTTTTCGTATAGCTTGTCGGTTAAAGATCATCCTTTGCTAAATGAATAGGCACAAGTGATGTGTAGCTTAGCGTGACTTTATAATTTTCTTGTTGGTTACTTTAACTAGAACGGCACTTCTTGGCTGATAAACTCGAAAAATACAGCGCCCCTATAAAGCCCATCAGTTTTTAGGCATGACACCACTAAAGGCCTTTATGAGTAATGATGTGATTAAAAAACGAATATCGATAGCGATGTTGGCCAATATAAAGCCCATTTAAGCGGCCTATTTGAAGGGTGAATCATCGCCAGTATTCTTATACTACACTTGAGTCATGCAAATTAGCTTGTGGTAGGGTCATATCCTTCATATGGGATTTATTCAATTGCTGTAAGTTGATTAAAATAGCTATAACTTACGATATTGAGGTAACACCTGATGAGCTCTTTTAAAAAAACACTACTCGTTTCAACTTTGAGCATCGCCGCGCTGACAGGTATGGCGCATGCAAGTGATCTATCATGCACTGTTGCTGGTGGTGATGATATCACCATGGCTAATATTGATATTTTACGTTCAAATGAACCTGTGGTTAACATTGATGGCTATAAATCGCCGATCTTAAGTAATATTTATCGCATCGATGCAGTTGATGGCCAGGACATCAGCGAAACACCCACTTACCTTTTATACAATCATTACCCGCTAGCTGATCATAAGTTATATGCCAAGGTTCAAGTGCACGGTGAAGAGGCCGTTACTGGTTACTGCATTGTGACGGGTGAAATCTAAGCTCGCGTTATTGCATCGTATAATCGCATAACGACTAATACTCAGTAAGGCGGATGTGCCTTACTGAGTTTTTATTTTACTTTTTTAACGCCCCTATTGAGCATTCCTGCTGCTAAAGGATCTTTTTTGCTAAGCTAGTTTTACTATTAATAGCCCGTCACCCATCACCCATCACCCATCACCCATCACCCATCACCCATCACCCATCACTATTTTATCATTTCTCTAAACGGCATTTAAAACCACTTATGGTTATTACAGATCACGAAACGCTAATTAACTTTGTCTTATTACAAGTTTATCCTGGGCCAGCTAGATCTATGTCACATTATTTAAACGCTAATAAACATTCAGTTTGAGAGTACTAAATGGCGAATTCCGTCAATTTGAAACTTAATAACCACAATACATCTAGTGTTACTATTGTTGCGCGTCACAACAGTGGCTGGTAATGGGATTCATCTCACGCCGCGCAGGCTTGACTATGTAATCAAGCAACCAAAAACAATGCTTTATCTTACCTATTACTCTGTTTACATTGTTGTCATTAAAAAATAAGGGAGAACGCTTTAATGGAAAACTGCCCAACAAAGTCGACGACAACCAAAAACAATAAAACTGACTTCATCATCTTGTTTGGCAACATTGCCTTGTTTGCCTTGCTATATCATTTATTACCCTTTGAACAAGGGGTCAATACCGGTCTATCGCTACTTATTTTTGCAGCTATTCTATGGTTAACCGAAGCGATTCATATCAGTATTACCGCCATTTTAATTCCGATATTAGCGGTGTTTTTGGGGGTGTTTGATACTTCCACCGCCATGAGTAATTTTGCTAACCCGATTATCTTCTTATTCTTTGGTGGTTTTGTGTTGGCGGCGGCGCTAAATCATCAGGGCATTGACCGCTTAATTGCGCAAAAGGTGTTGCTGCTGTCTCAAGGTAAGTTGAGTATTGCTTGTATGTTACTGTTTTTAGTGACCGCAGTGCTGTCGATGTGGATCAGTAATACGGCAACAGCCGCAATGATGCTGCCACTAGCCTTGGGTATTTTGCATCAACTGGATTTTAAACAGTACCGTAAAACCTATTTGTTCGTGCTACTGGGAATCGCGTATTCTGCCAACATTGGTGGAATTGGTACCCTAGTGGGCAGTCCGCCTAATGCCATTGCTGCGGCACAAGTGGGCTTAAGCTTTAGTGATTGGCTCGAGTTTGGTTTAATCACTGTGGCTATTATGTTACCAAGCATGTTAATCGCGCTTTATCTATTTTTAAAACCTGATTTATCGACTGTGTGTGAGATAAAAACAGAAAATGTAAAAATGACCGTTAGTGCAAAATTAACCCTGATTATATTTTTAGCTACAGTTTGTGGTTGGATATTCAGTAAACCATTAGCCCAAGCACTTGGTGGGATCAGTAAGTTTGATACCATTGTTGCTTTAGGTGCGGTAGTTGTGCTTGCCAGCCTTAAATTAGTGGACTGGAAAAAAATCGAATCGACCACGGACTGGGGAGTACTTATCCTGTTCGGCGGTGGCCTCACGTTAAGTGCAGTGTTAAAAGCCACAGGCACCAGTGTGTTTCTAGCCCACTTTGTGACAGATATTTTTGGCGATGCCCACATGGCGCTATTTATGATTGCAGTGATTACCTTTGTGGTGTTATTAACTGAGTTTGCCAGTAACACGGCTAGCGCCGCATTGCTGGTGCCAGTTTTTGCTGCAATTGCTGAGCCCTTAGGTTTATCGCCAGTGATGATTTCAGTGGTGATTGGTATTGCAGCTTCTTGCGCCTTTATGTTGCCTGTCGCCACCCCGCCTAATGCCATTGTCTTTGGCTCAGGTTATATCAAGCAATCTGAAATGATGCGTGCAGGTATGATTATTAACTTCATAAGTATGTTGGTGCTGTTTTTAATCACCAACTTGTTCTGGGGCTTTTAATTGCACTGTTAATCACAGTTAAAAAGCGCAATCACTTTACTCACTAATAAAAAGGTAACTTAGGTTACCTTTTTGCGTTTTTTAGCCGATATCTGTCAACAATTATTAAATGTTCACAGGCTCAGTGTTATTAAAAATAGCGACGTAAACGTTTGGATAAACTAAGGCACAATCTAATGCAGATAGCTTTTGAATTTTGCTATTAAAGCAGGTCTAATAGCGTATTATTTTGATTTATAGACCTATCTAATGTTCGAGTTAACCCTACAAATTGCTGTTATATTATTTTTCGTCGCCATATTGGCGGGTTTTATTGATGCCATTGCCGGTGGTGGCGGTTTACTCACTATTCCTGCATTGATGTGGGCGGGTTTACCGCCAGCTGCGGCTTTAGGTACTAATAAGCTGCAAGCTTGTGGCGGCAGCTTTTTTGCTAGTTTGTACTTTATTCGCAAAGGCATGGTTGACTTAAAACAAGCACGCTTATCCATTGTGTGCGCGTTTATTGGCGCTGCAGTGGGCACCATTATTGTACAAATGATTGATGTCACCGTATTAGAACTGGTATTACCATTTCTTATCCTCGCCATTGGCTGTTATTTTTTGTTTTCTAAAAAAATCTCAGAAGAAGATAAACAACAAGTGCTGACACCTGCCATGTTTGCTTTTACTGCCGCTCTTGGGGTGGGGTTTTATGATGGATTTTTTGGACCCGGAACCGGCAGTTTCTTTGCTTTAGCCTTTGTGTCACTGGCAGGTTACGGACTGGCTAAAGCCACCGCCCATGCCAAAGTGCTTAACTTTGCTACTAATGTGTCATCGTTAATCTTTTTTATGATTGGCGGCCAAGTGGCGGTTTTATTAGGGCTTATTATGTTAGTCGGGCAAGCTATCGGCGCAACTTTTGGCTCACGCTTAGTGATGACCAAAGGGGTAAAAATTATTAAACCGCTGGTGATCACCATGGCATTTTTAATGAGCTTTAAATTATTGTGGGCGCAGTACGGGTAAGTGACTTATATCTCCAGACTAATTAAGCGTTTTATGACAGATTTCAATAACAACACATCGAACAGAAAAGGTTTTCATGCGCATTATTCACACATCTGATTGGCACCTTGGTCAAAACTTTTACGGTAAAAGTCGCGCTGTTGAGCACAAGGCATTTTTGCAGTGGTTGTTAGCACAAATTAGCCAGCATCAGGTTGATGCACTGATTGTCGCTGGCGATATTTTTGATACTGGCACGCCGCCAAGTTATGCCCGCAGTTTGTACAATCAATTTATTGTCGATATTCAAGCAACAAATTGTAAGCTTATCGTTCTTGGTGGTAATCACGACTCTGTTGCTACCTTAGGTGAGTCAAAGCAGTTGCTGGCGTGCTTAAATGCCACGGTTATCCCAGGTGCGCTTGATAACGCAGCTGAGCATGTGTTGTTAGTGGCTGATAGTCATGATCACCCCTGCGCGATTGTATGTGCGCTGCCGTATTTACGCCCTAGAGATATAGTATTAAGTGAGTCGGGTGAGTCCAGTGAAGATAAACAGCGCAAGTTAGCTAATGAAATCGCCGATTTATATCAGCGCTGTTTTGCTCATGCCCAAGCAATTAATAACCAGCAAACTACGCCATTACCCATTATTGCCACAGGGCATTTAACCACAGTGGGTGCCAGCACCAGTGAGTCAGTGCGAGACATTTATATTGGTAGCCTTGATGCATTTAATGCCAACTTGTTTCCTGCAGCGGATTACATTGCACTAGGCCACATTCATCGACCGCAAAAAATCGCCAAAACAGAGCATATTCGCTATAGCGGCTCGCCAATCAGTTTAAGTTTTGATGAACTTAACAGTCAAAAAAGTGTGTATTTGGTTGAGTTTGATAAGGCTAAATTAGCCGAGGTCAGTGCCCTTGAAGTGCCCAAGTTTCAAGCCATGGCAAGTGTAAAAGGCAGCTTGGCCGAAATCGCATCCCAGCTTGAAACCTTAGTTGAGCAAGGCAGCGATCAAGTCACTTGGCTGAGTATCGAAGTGGCCGAGCAAGACTTTTTAACCGACTTACAAAGCCGAATAGCCGAATTGACCGACGCCTTACCTGTAGAAGTACTGCAACTTAAGCGTGCTCGTAGCCAGCGCCAACAGCAAATTCAGCAAATGGATAATGAAACCTTAACTGAATTAAGCGTCACAGAAGTGTTTGAGCGCCGTTTAGCCCAAGAAGACTTTTCAGAACCCGAGCAGCAACAGCGACTTGAACGGGTAAAACAACAGTTTGATATTATCCTTGATGAAATGAATGAGCAGCTTAATGGCACAGCGCAACATGTTGAGGAGGCAAAATAATGAAAATCCTTAGCCTGCGTTTTAAAAATATTAACTCATTAAAAAATGAGTGGAAAATTGATTTTACCCAGTCGCCATTTAAAGAAAACGGCCTGTTTGCCATTATTGGCCCTACAGGCTCGGGTAAAACAACCATTTTAGATGCTATCTGCTTAGCGCTGTATCATCAGACCCCGCGCTTAGGGGTAATTTCAAAAAACACCAATGAGCTCATGACTCGTGGCACCAGCGATTGTCTGGCCGAGGTTGAGTTTGAAGTGAAAGGTAAGGCGTATCGCGCCTTTTGGAGCCAACGACGCTCCCGTGGTCAAGTTGATGGCAATTTACAAGATGCCCAAGTTGAGTTAGCGCAACTTGAAGATGGTAAAATTCTTGCCAGCCAAATTAAGCATAAAACCGAATTAACCGAAGCCATTACCGGATTAGATTTCGCGCGATTTACTAAATCGATGATGTTATCCCAAGGTCATTTTGCCGCCTTTTTAAATGCCAAAGCTAATGAACGGGCTGAGTTACTTGAAGAGCTTACCGGCACAGAAATATACGGGCTTATCTCGGAGCAAGTACATCAAAAATTTAGCCAATCAAAGCAGGAGCTTGCCTTGCTTGAAGCTAAATCAAACAGCGTTGAATTACTAGATGATGACAGTATTAGCCTTAAACAAATAGAGCAAACTCAGTTAATTGAGCAAGCCGATTTATGCCAGCAACAACTGCAGCAACTGCAGCTGCAAGTCACGTGGGCTAAGCAGCTTGAGCAAGCAACTGAGCGACATCTTGCCAGTGAGCAACAATTACAACTAGCGCAGACTGAACTTAAAGCCCAGCAAGCCAGTTTAGCTAAGTTAGCTGCCAGTGAGCCAGCTGAAAGCTTAATTCCGTTATTTGAAGGCATGAGCAAACTTGAAAACAGCCATGCACAGTTGCAAAAGCAGTTACAGCAGCGCAATACTGAGCTTGAACAGGCCAGCGCACAATTAAGTCAAATCGCCACTGAGCAACAGTTGCAGTCTCAGCACTTTAGTTTAGCTAAGCAGCAACATACGGATTTAGTGACGTTAATTGATACTCAGGTGCAGCCACTTGATAATCAAATTGAGCAAGTGAGCTTTAAACATGCTCAGCAGTTACAGTCTCAGCAGCAACAAACCCAGCTGCTAGAGCAATTACAGCAAAAGCAGCAGGCCATCGGCGGACAAATACAAACCGTTACGGCATTACAAGCCCAGCAGCAGCAAGTCATCAACCAATATCCCCAGGGCAAGTTGATCCAAACTCGCCTTGGTGTGTGGCAGCAGCAATATGCTAACTACGCCGAGCAAGTGACTCAGCAAACTAAGTTGACGCAACAAATTGCCCGTTTTCAGCAACAGCAAATTCAGCTCCAACAGCAGCAAAGCACACTGACAGCGCAAGTAACCAGTGAGCAACAGTTACTTGGACAATATCAACTCAGCCGCCAACAAGCCCAGCTGCAATTACAGACCTTGTTAGCCGGTGATGAAGAAGCACTCATTGAGCAGCAATATAATGACATAGTGACTCAGCAGCCAAAGCGCAGTCAGCTTGAACACTTGTCGACCCGTTACAGTGAATTGCAATTAGATCTTAATCAACATCGCCAGCAAAACGCGCAAACCCAACACGATATTGAGTTAAAGCAAGCTGAGTTAACCCAAATACGAGTCTTGTGGACAGATAAAAATCAGCAGTTAAAAGACTTAACAAGCTTGCTAAAACAAGAGCAATATATTGCTGATTTAACCCAGCATCGGGCTAAGTTAGTAGAAGGTGAGCCATGCGCCTTATGTGGCTCGTTGGATCACCCTTTAGTGAGTGAATATCAAGCGGTTGATTTGTCGCAAACAGAGCTGCGCCATCAACAAACTAGCGCGCAATTAGATAAGATTAAAACCCAAGGCGAGCAAGCTAAATTGGCATTGCAAACCTTGCAGTTACAATATGAGTCAGCCTCACAAGCGGTGGCTAAGCTAACGGCGCAGAGTCAGCAATTACAACAGGACTGGCAGCAAACTTGTCAGCAACTTGGAATTGCATTTGCTATTGATGATAGCCAGCTGAGTGATTATGTAGCGCAAATGGCGCAGTTGCAGCAAAACTTATCCCAGCGATTAGCCGATATCAGGCAGGCTAAAACTCACCTGCAACAACAAAACGATCAGTACCAGCAAGCGAATAACGCCGCTGAGCAACAACAGCACCAATTAAGCTTATTAGCCCAAGAGCATACAAGCTGCAACAATGGCTTACAGGACGCTGAGCTGCAGCTTATTGAGGTGAATAAAACCCTTAATAACCTAGTGACTGAATTAAGCGATTCAATTGCGCAAACCGCAGAGTCTATGCCAGATATGGCTGGGTTTAAAGCGTGGTTAAGCGCCCTTGAACAACAAATAATGCAGTGGCAGCAAGCAAGCGATCAGCAACTTGAAGCACAGCAGCAATTACAATTATTGCAGCAGCAACAGCAAACCCAGGCGAGTCAACTAGAAGAGGCGTTGCAGCAATCACAGTCGCGGCAAGCGCAATTAACTGAAGTTGCAGCGGAGTTAGCCAAGTTGACGAGCCAAAGGCAGCAGCTATTTGCCGATAAGCAAACATTAACTGAAAAGCAGGCTAGCCAAGCCATGCTTGAGCAAGCAGAAAGCCAGTTAACAGCGCTACAAAGCCAATTGAATCAATATCAGCAGCAGCAAGATAATGTTAAGGCGCATATTGAAGCCGTTAATAAACAAATTGCAGTGGCATTGACTGAGTTAACCGCGGCAACCGAGCAGTGGCAGCAGCAATTAAGCCAAAGCCCATTTGCTAGCCAAGCGGAATTTGAGCAAGCCATTATTCCTCAGGCTGAGCGTGAGCAGTTAATTAACTTGCAGCAGCAACTTAATGAGCAGCAGTTAAAAGCGCGCACCTTGGTAGAACAAGCCAAGCAGCAATTAACAGCGTTAATGACCCAAGCAGAGCAATTTGGTTATGAGCAGCTAACGACTGAAAAGCAGCAACAAGGCTCAGACAAAGTCTTACTTCAAGGGGCTGATCTAGATTCAGAGCTAAAGTCAGAGCAAGAATCTGCGCAAGGCTATTTAGCACAGGTCAGTTTGCAGCATCAGCAAGTCGAGACCCAGTTAGGTGAGATAAAACAAACCTTATGGCAAGTGAACCATTTACTGGATGACGATAAACAAAAGCGCCTAAGTCAGCAGCAAATGCTGTTAGAGCTTAACCAAGCCAAACAAGCTTATGATGATATCGCCTATTTACACTCACTCATCGGTTCGCAAAAAGGCGATAAATTCAGAAAGTTTGCCCAAGGGCTGACATTAGATCATCTGGTTACTTTGGCTAATCGGCAGCTGGATAGGCTTCAAGGACGCTATTTGCTTGAGCGCAAACAATCAGTAGATCTAGAGCTGCAAGTATTGGATACCTGGCAAGGCGATGCAATTCGAGATACTCGCACCTTATCAGGTGGTGAAAGCTTTTTAGTCAGTTTGGCATTAGCGTTAGCGTTATCGGATTTAGTCAGTCATAAAACCAGTATCGACTCGTTATTTTTGGATGAGGGCTTTGGCACCTTAGACAGTCAAACCTTAGATACCGCCCTTGATGCGCTAGATAACCTTAATGCTTCAGGCAAAATGATTGGTGTGATCAGCCACATTGAAGCGATGAAAGAGCGCATTGGGGTGCAAATTAAAGTGCATAAAATGAATGGACTTGGAGTCAGTAAGTTGCAGAGTGAATATAAAGTTAATAGCGATGTCGAATTGGCTTAAGTTTGTTATCGCTCAGACTCGCGGCTAGGCTAACAACTAAACCGTCACTTGAGGTTAATGCAGCCGCATTAGCCTCATTATTTGCTTTGGGGTAGGGTTATTTTTAGGTCAATAAATTCTAATGATAAATCAACCATGCTGAGTAAAAAGCTGCCATTGTTGCAGCGCTTTTAGGTTAATTAAGCGAGTTATAGATGTAAATTAAAAACATCATGACTGATAACAGTCTTTTCCCATCTCAGTTACTTTCAATTGCCTAGTTCAAAGTTATGCAGGCGTGGTGAGTTTTTATATTTGTATTTGCAGTCTTTTTTGATATAACTCCCCCTTGGTATATAGTACTTAAGCACTCATTAAACTAGTGCTTAAGTATACATTCTTTTATACGTATATTAATACGTGCAGTAGGGCGGACACGAGATTGCTTTCAGCTCAAATGGATAAGCTACAAACGCTGGTTGGTAAAGCGCAAAACTTACCCACATTACATCGGAAATTATTGCTAGCAAGCGTGTTTATTGTCGCGGCGGCATTACTGTGGCCAACCCCGCAAGAATTTGCCTCACAGCGGATCCCTGTTGCCCTTGATATCGAAGCCTTGATCCCACAGGTAGCCAATCATACTCCGGTTGAAATTAGTGAGCCGGTTGCGCCGACATTTGAACGTATTATTGAGCAAGGTGACACCTTAAGTCAGTTATTTGAAATAGCTGGTATTGGTCAACAGACCATGTACAAAGTGCTTGAAGCTGATTTAAATGTACTGGCATTAGATACATTATCGCCGGGTAATCGTATTCGATTTTGGCAAGACGAAAAGCAAAAACTAACCAAACTAGAGTTGTATTTTAATCCAGCTTACCAAGTGGTATTTAGCCGTTTTGACGATGGCAGTTACGAGGTTAATGAGGTCAATATAGAAGGCATTTGGCAAAACCGCATTATTAGTGGGGATATCAATGGCTCATTTTATTTATCGGCCCAGCGCTCAGGTTTAACTGCAGCGCAAATACAAACCATAGAAACGCTACTTTCAAGCAAGCTAAATTTCTCCCGTGATTTGCGTGCAGGTGATCAATTTTCAGTATTAATGAATGATCAATTTATTGAAGGCGTATCCACCGGAGCCAGTAAATTAGAAGCGGTGCGTATTGAAACCAGAGGTAGAAATATTAGCGCCTTTCAAAATGTGGATGGTAATTTTTATGATGACAAAGGCCAAGGTCTAGCCAGTGCCTTTCAGCGAATACCGCTGGAAAGGCAGTATCGCTTATCTTCACATTTCAATCCGACCCGTAAGCACCCTGTTACTGGTAGAACCTCGCCACATAACGGTACTGACTTTGCCACTCCTACTGGCACCAGAGTGGTAGCGCCGGGGGATGGTGTGGTGTCAATGGTCACTAATCATCGCTTTGCAGGCAAGTATATTGTGATTGAACACGACAATAATGTTAGAACCCGCTATTTGCATATGTCGAAGTTCTTGGTCAGAAAAGGCCAGCGGGTTAAACGCGGGCAGGTGATTGGCTTATCAGGCAGCACAGGTCGGGTGACGGGACCACATTTACATTATGAGTTTCATGTTAATGGTCGCCCAGTTAACCCAATGAAGGTGAGTATCATTGAAGCCTCGGTATTGCCTAAAAAGCAAATGAACGCCTTTAAGCAACTGGTGAAAACCAAACAAATGATGATGGATTTAGGTTAACCCATTTAATCTTTTTATCGTTAAATTAAAACCACTTTTAATTCGTTTGAAAGTGGTTTTTTATTTGCGCCATTTGGTTTCTGAGTGATTTGATTTACCAAGGTTACATTGATCGCATAACACTTGTAGGTTATCGATATCGAGCGCAAGTTCAGGATATTTGGAGCGAGGTTTGATGTGGTCAACGTGCATGACTGCGCCATGTTGTGGGCTAGTGCCGCAGCACTGACAAACTGAGCCGTACTTTTCAAAAGCGTTTAGACGCAGGCTTAACCATTTTTGAGATGAATAAAAAGATACCGATTTGGGTTCTTCAAATGGGATTAACTCCCAATCATTAAATTCGCATGGCGCCAGATCGGGTCCCATCAAACCCACCGAAAACCCTTTAAGTTGATTATCCTTAAGCCAATTACGAATGGCTTTCATGGCTGCTTTTTCGGTTTTGTATTTTCGAGTGCGACGATTGTCGCCCCTAAAGCTTGCTACATACATTAATACCCTCCTAAGAAAATAGGTTTATGAATATCTTAAGCTTAATAAGGGGCTTTTCCTAGCTCAATACAGGTCAGTAATAAGCGTAAGTCGAATTCCAGCTGGTGGTAATCGCTGGTCATATATTCGCACAGTTGATAAAAAGCTTTGTTGTGATCTTTTTCTTTAAGGTGGGCTAATTCGTGCACCACCACCATTCTCAGTAATGGCTCAGGCACATGGCGTAGTCGTGATGAAATTCGAATTTCATTCTTAGCTTTGACCTTACTGCCTTGTACGCGATTGGCGTAGGTATGTAGGCCTAAGGCTTGATGACTGAGGGTGATTTTGTCGTCAAAAACCACTTTAGAAAGCGGCGCAGACTGTTTTAAGAATTGCTGTTTAAACACCATGGTGTAGTCATAAAGCGCTTTATCAGTGCGTATATCGTGCACACTTGGGTAACGCTTTAATAGCACGGCAGCTAAGCTGTCATTGGCAATATAGCCTTTTACCTGTTCGATGGTTTGGGCTGAATAACCGGCAATGTATTTAAGCTGGGCTGTTTGCTGTTTTTTGGCCTTTACCTCATCACTGGTTACCAGGCTTGCTAGGGCTTGCTTAGCCGCCAGTTTAGTCGCTGTAGCTTGATTAACCGCTTTTACCGTCATTTGCGGCGGCGCACTTGGTCTGACTTTTTTTGATGTAACAGGAGTGGAAAATGAGGCGGATTTTCTTGAATTCATAGGGATATTTATTGCTTACTTTAAGCTTATCAGTAAGCTGCTTTTACCCACAAACAGGCCATAAAGCAGCTTACTCACAAGAAAATCTAATTCAAACTGAGTTAGATTTTGCCATACATGTGGCGGTTTTGCTGAGCGTATGCGGCTTCAAAAGCAGGTAATTGCACACGTTTAAGCTCAAGGGTATCAAGATCGGCTTGTGGCGGATTACGCTTTAGCTCTTCTTTGATAGTCACTGGGCTAATAATCGCTACTGGTAATTCAGTAATTTGAATTGCTGCTTCAAGTTTAAAGCTAGTAGCAGAGCCGGAGAACTTGCCTTTTTGTTCACGTTCAATAATCACGATTTCATCAACTTTGTAATCTTCCATTAATTTATGGAAAGCAAAATGAAATTCACGAATTGATTCTGTTTCAACAGATTTTGAAATGCTGAACGAGATTTGACGACATTCCGGTACGTTGAATGACTCTTTCTCATAATTTAATAAGCTGATGATGGCTTCGCCACCTTTTAATTCTACACCACAAATCTTCATGTTATACCTTACTTAGAGCGAGTTTATTTGGCATGTTGTTGAGCTGTGCTCAAATATGTTCATGCTGTCAAAATTACGGTTATTCTTCGTCACTGACAATTGAATCATCTGTTTCGATAATTTTTGCTGGTTTTGCTTTACGGCGCATTGGTGCGTCACCAATATCAATACCGGTGGCAAAGCGCTTGTCGCGTTTAGGTGCCACTTTTGGCTTCTTGCTAGCGACACGCTTGGCATTACCTGTATTGGCATCAGCTGATTTTGCATTGGCGCTTGATGCCTTAGGCTTGTCTCTTAAGCCTTTAAATTTAGCTTCAAGGCCTGCGATAGTTGAGAAGTCAAAGTTCTTACGTAAGAACACCTGTACTTTCTTAAAGCTATCCCAGTCTTTCGGGCCTACTAATGAAATAGCATCGCCTTTAGCGCCTGCGCGGCCAGTACGGCCAATACGGTGAACATATTCTTCTGCAAACTTTGGCATGTCAAAGTTAATTACTAATGACACATTTAATAAGTCTAACCCGCGAGAAGCAACATCTGTGGTGACTAAAATCTTTTGTTGGCCACGGCTGAATTTGTCCATAATTTGATTACGTGCTGACTGACTTAAGTCACCACTGAGCGCAGCGGTTTCTAGCCCTTCAGCAGACAATAGTTTGGCGAGTCTGTCAGTGTCTGAGCGAGTTGCAGTAAAAATGATCACTTGCTTGTGTTGCTCATGTTTTAAAATATGCTGCAGCAGGGCTTGTTTGTGATCAAGGTGGTCAACTAAAAAGATGCGCTGAACAATATCTTTATGCTCTGCATGCGATGCGCCAATAGCCACATGGCTAGGGGTCTTTAATAATGTTGCGGCGATATCATTGATGTCATCGTGATCTAATGTCGCTGAAAACATCAAGGTTTGTCTGCGCTTATGATCTGCAGCGTCATTAATGGCTTTAAGTTGTGGCGCAAAACCAAGATCTAACATGCGATCGGCTTCATCAAGTACCAGTAACTCTAAGCCATTTAGGTATAAGTGGCGCTGTTGAAGATGATCGGCAATACGCCCAGGTGTTGCCACAATAAAGTGTGGGTCACGAGATAGCGATTTTGCTTGATCGTTAAAGTTCTCGCCACCTAAAATACTAATGGCTTTATATTGGGTATTGGCAACCAGTAAACGTAATTGACCATAGACTTGCTGAGCAAGTTCACGGGTTGGCAATAAAATCAGAACGCGAGGGTCTTTTTTAGAGAGGGCCCTAGTCGATATTACCCGCTGCAAAGCAGGTAATAAAAACGCCAGGGTTTTACCTGAACCGGTTTTAGATGATGCCATTAAATCTTTACCCGCTAGGGCAATTGGCAGGGCTTGCTGCTGAATTTCTGTTGGCTCAGAAATGCCCATATGCTTTAGACTGTCTAGTAAGCGTTTATCTAAAGAAAAATCGGTAAATAACAAAGGTAAATCCCCTAAAAAATGATAGCCAGATATTATAACGTGTAAGCGACTTGATAGCCAACAGCTTAAGCGTAAGATAAGCTACTTAGGTGTGCAAAAATGGTTAAGGGTTTGGTAAATGTCTAAGGCTTCAAAAGAAAATAAATCATCACTTCGTGTTGGGATCGCCCTCGGTAGTGGCGCGGCTAAGGGCTGGGCTCATATTGGGGTGATAAAAGAGCTGGCCGCCATGGGGATCCACCCTGAAAAGATTGCTGGCTGCTCTGTTGGGGCTCTGGTGGGCGCAGCTTATGCTAATGATCATTTAGAAGAGTTACATGAGTGGGTGAGTGGGTTTTCTAGTTGGGATGTTTTAGGCTTAATGGATTTAAGCTGGCGCAAAGGTGGCTTAATCAGTGGTGAAAAAGTATTTGATGTTTTAGCTGGTCGAATAGGCGATCTAAAAATAGAGCAATTGCAAAAGCCGTTTGCGGCAGTGGCGACCGATTTATATTCTGGCCAAGAAATTTGGTTCAAAGAAGGCGATTTACGTCATGCGGTAAGAGCCTCGTGTTCAATGCCGGGCTTTTTACCCCCAGTACAATTGCATGATCGCTGGTTAGTGGATGGCGCAGTGGTAAACCCTGTGCCAGTGTCAATGTGCCGCACCATGGACGTTGATGTAGTGATTGCAGTGGACTTAAATGGTCACCGCCGTAATAGTATGCATATGTTGCCTCAACAAATGACCAGCTGTGCGCCCACTGAAATTGAAAAGCAATTAGTGGCCAAAGAGCCAGAGTCGGCGTTTATGGATCTGCTAGGTAAAGGTAAAGAGTATATAAATAGTTTTTCAGAAAAGTTTTCCACAAGCACGAAATCTCACCCTGGGATGATTGCGGTGATGTCGCAATCAATGGATATTTTAGAGCAGCGCCATAAACGCGCCAGATTAATGGGCGATCCACCGGATGTGTGTTTAGTGCCACAGCTTGCTGATATCGGTACCATGGAGTTTCATCGTGCTGATGAAGCGATAGAAGCAGGCCGTCAATCTGTGCGCCAATCTGCGCATTTAATTTATGCAGCCCTTGGTATTAGCCCAAATGATTAACGCCAATTAAAGCGCTTTGCTTTAATCATACTGATTTTTAACGGTTGAAATGACCTGTTTAAGCATCAATATACCAGTATAAATCTGTGATAACTATTTGTATAAATCTGCGATAACTATTCGTATAAGCCTGCAATTACCAGTTTAAATCTGTAATAAATAGCAATCTATTTATAGGCGTTTCAGCACTCAGTAGCTGCTTTTTATAACCTGGTCAAGTTCAACTTTTCTAAATAGTGTTGAGCTTGGCAGTAATTTTTTTCATTTTGTTCCCCTTCATCAAAACATGATCTAGATCATGGATTTTTAGTGCCTATTATTGCTTAATGCACCATATATTGTGTTTGTTGATAATTATGTGTGGATATATAGTGTTTATATCCTGTGCATAAAAGGAGTAAAAGTAATGCCTGTAGTAATTAAAAGGGACGGTTGTCGTACTCTATTTGATGAGTCGCGGATCAAGGATGCCATTGTTGCAGCAATGGAAACTGCTACAGGTAGTGCTGATGAAGACTATGCTTCAACAGTCGCTTGTGTGATTAGAGATCAAGTTGCTAACGATGAAGAAGTTGAGATCCATCATTTACAAGCTTTAGTTGAAAACTTATTAATGGAAGGTCCTCATAAAGAGGTTGCGCGTCATTATATTGAGTATCGTCACGACCGTGATATTTGCCGTGAAGCCAAAAGTAAATTGAACTGCGAAATTCGTGGTTTGGTTGAACAAAGCGACGCGTCGATTTTAAATGAAAATGCCAATAAAGACGCTAAAGTTATTCCAACTCAACGGGATTTACTTGCTGGCATCGTGGCCAAACATTATGCCAAGTCGCATCTATTGCCAAAAGATATTGTTGCTGCACATGAGTCAGGTCAACTGCATTATCACGACTTAGACTATGCACCATTCTTCCCAATGTTTAACTGCATGCTAATTGATTTAGCTGGCATGTTAACCCATGGTTTTAAAATGGGTAACGCTGAAATTGACACCCCTAAATCAATTTCAACTGCGACTGCAGTAACTGCGCAAATTATTGCCCAAGTGGCTAGCCATATCTATGGCGGCACCACCATTAACCGCATTGATGAAGTATTAGCTGAGTTCGTTCAAAAGAGCTATCAAAAGCAGTTGGTTATCGGTAAAGAGTGGGGCGTAGCAGATGTTGAAGCCTTTGCCATGGCGCAAACTGAAAAAGAATGTTACGACGCATTCCAGTCTTTAGAATATGAAGTAAATACCCTTCATACCGCCAATGGTCAAACGCCATTTGTGACCTTTGGTTTTGGCTTAGGCTCGTGCTGGGAAGCGCGTTTAATTCAAAAGTCGATTCTTAAAGTACGTATGGCAGGTCTAGGTAAAAACCGTAAAACAGCGGTATTCCCAAAACTGGTTTTTGCTATTCGTGATGGCCTAAATCATAAAGCTGCTGATGCTAACTACGATGTGAAGAAGTTAGCATTAGAGTGTGCCACCATGCGCATGTATCCAGATATTCTTAATTATGAACAAGTTGAACGCGTTACTGGTTCATTTAAAACGCCAATGGGTTGTCGTTCATTCTTAGGAACTTATGAAGAAAATGGTGAGTTAATTCATGAAGGGCGTAACAACTTAGGTGTTGTCAGCTTAAACTTACCTAGAATCGCCATTGAAGCCAAGGGCGACGAAACCGCTTTCTTTGCCTTATTAGAACAGAGAATGACACTCGCTCGTAAAGCACTCGATACCCGTATTGCCCGCTTAGTGGGTGTAAAAGCGCGTGTTGCACCAATCCTATATATGGAAGGTGCTTGTGGTGTTCGTTTAAATGCAGATGATGATGTGTCTGAAATCTTTAAAAATGGCCGCGCGTCAATCTCATTAGGCTACATTGGCTTACATGAAACCATTAATGCACTTTATGGTACTGATGAGCACGTGTTTGATAGCGAGCTGTTACGCACTAAAGCCATTGAAATTATCTCAGTGATGAAGCGCGCGACTGAAGCGTGGAAACAAGAAACAGGTTATGGCTTTAGCCTATACAGCACCCCAAGTGAAAACTTATGTAGTCGTTTTTGCCAGCTAGATGCCAAAGAGTTTGGTGTGGTTGCAGGGGTTACTGATAAAGGTTACTACACTAACAGTTTCCATTTAGACGTCGAAAAGAAAGTCAATCCATACGATAAAATTGAGTTTGAATTACCGTACCCAGAAATCACCAATGGTGGCTTTATTTGTTACGGTGAGTTCCCGAACATGCAGCACAATATTGAAGCATTAGAAAACGTCTGGGATTACAGTTACACCAGAGTGCCTTATTACGGTACCAATACCCCAATCGATGAATGTTATGACTGTGGTTACGTTGGTGAGTTTAACTGTACCAGTAAAGGTTTTGTGTGCCCTAAATGTGGCAACCATGAGCCAAGCCGTGTGTCGGTAACCCGTCGTGTATGTGGTTATCTAGGCAGCCCTGATGCAAGACCATTTAACTATGGTAAGCAAGAAGAAGTTAAACGCCGCATTAAGCATTTATAAATAGCAAATTCATGAAGTTAGCAAAGCTAATTCCGTGATTAACCCAACAAGGCGCTTTAAGCGCCTTGTTTTGGTTTGGCCTTAGTGATGCAAATAGGTTTACAGCGTGAGTGTTTACGCGACAATGAGCAGTAAGAGAAGTGATTATGAATTACCATCAGTATTTTCCTATCGATGTGATCAACGGCCCAGGTACCCGCGCGACCTTGTTTGTTTCAGGTTGTGAGCATCAATGCCGTGGTTGTTATAATCAGTCTACTTGGGATCCTCGTTCAGGCCATGAATTTAGCCAAATGATGGAAGATCAAATTATTGCTGATTTAAATGATACTCGTATTAAGCGCCGTGGTTTATCACTTTCTGGTGGCGACCCATTATTCCCAGCTAATCTCGACAGCATTTTGTCTTTGGTTAAACGGGTAAAACAACAATGCCCAGATAAAGACATTTGGCTATGGAGTGGCTACAAGCTCGATCAAATGTCCCTCAAACAACTGCAAGTATTAGACTATGTAGATGTGTTAGTGGATGGCAAGTTCGAGCAAGATTTAGCGGATCCCAGTTTGAAGTGGCGTGGTAGCAGTAATCAAATTATTCATGATTTAGTTCAAATAGATTAACCATAAGCTGCTGTGGATAATGTGTTTCGTCTAACGAACTGTTATACTTCGCCTCCGTAAACGTGTTGGATTGATACAAGTGCTGTGTTTGAGCATGTTATTGTGTCAGTGGCACAATGTTGAAATTTAAGGTAACACAATGAATTTAAAAGAAGAACTGCAAGCATTAAACGATAAAGCAGAAAAGTTTCGCCGTAAACTTGCTGCTGCACAAGCCCGTGAAGATAAAGCGGTTATCATGCAGTTTAAAAAAGAGATCGCGACAGTAACAAAACGTATTGCAAGTTTGAAAAATCAGCAATCACGTCAATTAAACAAAGCCGGTAAAGATGTAAAAGAACTAAAATTTAGTCGTGTGCTGACCAAAGCGGAACAAGCAGACATGGGTAAATTAAAAAAATCAGTTAAAGGATTAGTTGTTGTACATCCAATGACTGCGCTTGGCCGCGAAATGAATATTAAAGCAGTAACTGGTTTTGCCCCAGCAAAATTCTAATCCAGTTTATCCCTATTAGTTATGACGTAAGTCAGTTGCATGGATGATGAGACTCATAAATTGAGCGTTGTCTGAAAGGTTGGTCAATGTCGATTAAATATATCGCCACTTCTAAGTTACCTACGCCTTGGGGCGTATTTGCAATGCATGGTTTTGAAGATACCGAAACCGGTAAAGAACATGTTGCGCTAACGTTTGGTGAGCTAAATGCTAATGAGCCAATGTTAGGTCGTATTCACTCTGAATGTTTAACCGGTGATGCCTTGTTTAGTTTGCGTTGTGATTGTGGTTTTCAGCTGCAAACTGCAATGCAAAATATTGCTGAATTAGGCCAAGGTTTTATTCTTTATTTAAGACAAGAAGGCCGTGGCATTGGTTTACTGAATAAAATCCGAGCCTACGAACTGCAAGATCAAGGTGCCAATACTGTTGAAGCTAACGAACGTTTAGGTTTTGAAGCTGATATGCGTAAGTACGATATGATTGAACCTATGTTAGCTCAAATTGGTGTTAGCAAAGTGAAGTTAATGACCAATAATCCACGTAAAGTGAAGGCCATGCAGGCAGTTGGCATTGAAGTGAGCGAAAGAGTTCCATTGCAAGTGGGCAAAAACCGTTACAATGAAGCATATTTAAAAACCAAATCAACCGAGTTAGGTCATATGATGACAGAACACCATTTTATTGATGACAATAAATAACAGTTGACGAAATAGCGTAGATTAAATCATGTTACTGAGTTGGTTTACTGGTTTTAAAGCAAATCAATTTCCATTATATAAAAGCGCTGTAATAGCTATTGCAGCGTTTTTTGTTGTTCAACCTTGTCAGGCTCAATTTGATGCTGACAACCCCGATCTTTCCCATTATGCTTTTGCAAATTATATTGGCAGCGGGATTTATCGCGCTTCTGGCCAGAGCGCTGCAGTGGCCAATATTCCTTTCGCATTTGATATTGAACAGGCCGATGATCACCTGCTGACCCTAAGGTTGCCAGTTTCATTGGGCTTTTTTAATTACTCTTTTAGTGACTTGCCAGAAGGTGAACTACCCGATGGTGTCGGCACTATGACCATAACCCCAGGGATTGAGTACAAATGGTTTTATGACGAGCAGCTCACCCTAGAAACCTATTTAGATTTGGGCTACGGGCATAACTTTTCAAATTCCAGTAATGTGGGGATTTTCTCTACTGGTTTTTCAGCGTTATATGAATTGGCACAACCCAAATATAATCCGGTGTGGGTTAACCGAATTTATTATGCTGGCTATAAAAGCAGTATCAATGACAGCTCTGATGGCTATTCTGTATTGCAATCTGGCATTGATTTTGGCTTAAATCAACGCTGGGATTGGGGTGAGTATACCGTTGAGCCACGCTTGTTTGTAGCGGGGCGCTGGTATTTCGATAAACTTAAGTTTGTTACCCCAGTGCAAGAAAATGTGCTTACGCAATATTCCTATGAAGTGGGAGTGACATTAGCCTTGTCTAAGCCGTTAGGTTGGGGATGGTTCAGTACAGACCGATTTGGTATGAGTTATCAAACTGATGGGGAGTTACAGGTGTGGCGATTAATTTTTGAATTCCCTATGTAGTTTCATCGGTTACAAAAAAGCCTGATGGTTTAACTAAACTATCAGGCTTTTTTGTACTATTTACCGAATAAACAGGTAGTTAGAGGTTTGTTTCAGACCGCTTGTTTATCAATGGTGTTTATTTGCCCCAAATATCAGCATTAACACCTGCAGTGCATTTATTATTTTGCGCTTTGGACACAGGTTTGGCACCCGAGCCTTGATGAGCCTTTGTCGTTGATTTTGCTGCATCATAAACTTTAGGAGCAGGCAAAGGCAGCTTGTTGGTTTTTAGCCATAAGTATTCAACTTTATCACGGGCCCATTCGGTTTTTCTTAAAAACTTGAGGCTGGATTTAACACTTGGATTATCTTGAAAACAGCGAATATTAATGCGGCTGCCTAATTCTTCCCAGCCATACTTTTCCACTAATTCAGTGACAATAGTTTCTAATTTAATTCCATGAAGAGGATTGTTTGCTTGAGTCATGTACGCAGCTTAATTTACCAATTTGCCGACATTATAACATTGGCTTGCTGATGACGTTAGTGCTGAAATGTTTCAGTGCTAAGTTAACCACACTGAAACTTCAGCATATCAGACCTAAAACTCGAAGCTATTATCTGGTGGAATGGCAAAAAGCTCTTCGGCTATGGCGCGAATTTCTACTGCTGCTTTACCTTCAGGGTCAATCTCAAGCACTGACGAGCCACTTTCTTCGCTGTCATCATAAATATTACGATTGAAGGTAATGGCATTTAGCGCTTTTAAGCCAAATGATTGCACTACTTCCTTGGCCTCTAAAATACGCTTAAATTGCGATGGCAGAGCAGGGCATTGACTGACGACTATTGCAGCCACCATTTTTGGGTTGACCATTTTACAGGTGCTTAGCATGTCCTCCATGTGTGGAAGCGTTTTTAAATCACGTCTTTTGGGCCTAAGCGGAATGAGTACGTAAGTGGCGACTGACATCGCTGCGCGCATGGCAAGGTTATCTTGACCACCGCAATCGACAATAACGTATTCAAAGCGCTCATTAAGACTAAGTAAGTCATTACGGATTTTGCCGTATAATTGAATGCAATTAATGGGTTTTAAACTGGGGTGTTCATTTCTGGCTTGGATCCAATCTGAGGTGGTTTTTTGCGGGTCACAATCAACCATCAATACACTGGCATTGAAGGTTTCGGTTACATATACAGCGAGGTTTTGCGCTAAACAACTTTTGCCACTACCACCTTTTTCGCCGCCGACTAATATAATCATAGTATCACCTTAATGTTAAAGATATTGCACTGCTTTAAGCGTTTAAAGCAACTGCATGGCAATATGATAACTCTGTGGATTTGACTCAAGGCAACGACATACTTGGCCTTTGATGGTATTTTGTTTGTCAGTGTTATGGTTGAAGGTGACTGCGATTAAGTCGCCTAAGGCAAACGGCGCTTTATAGTCGATTAAAATTCCTTTACGGGCTAAATCGATACAAATGCCAGCATCTTCCTGGGGCTGGCCATTAGCGTCAATCCAATGCAATAAAACTCGCTCGGCTTCCATATCGACTCTTAAAGAAGCTCTTTTTTCTTCAAACCCTATAGGCTCATTTGACATAACCTTATCGCTCCCTGTTTGCTTAATCCATCATAAGTATTAGTCATTATTAGTGATAGTAATCAACATCGTTAAAAAAAGCGATAAGTAAGTCACTTATCGCTTTATTTGTTGATATAAATTAACAAAGGTGTCTACTCTGTGAGCTTAGTCGAAATCTTTGCTTTTAGGGTAGGGCAGTTTCAGTTGTCCCCAGCGAATGACAATGACCGTGGCTGCTAGCACAATCGTTGAAACAGAAATCGCCAGTATGCGCCAGTCATCCATATCTTTCATATCAAGAATTAAGTAACGGGCCAGTGCCACAATAGCAATATATAGTGGCATGCGGATAGGTAGCTTACCTGACTCGAGGTAATTGACCACCATGGCTAAGACTTCAAGATAAATGAAGAGTAGTAGCAAATCGGCAAGTTCTACGGTTCTAATATCGAACATATGCATCACCTCTTCGCCAATGGCAAAGACGGTCGCAAGAGAAATAATGAAAAGAACGATATGTTCGACGCCTTTAAGGCTTTTAACACCTATTTGGCGGAGTATAGGGAGTGGCATGATTATTACATCTCTTATTATAAATTTGATTGATAATTCAGTATATTCTGCTAGATGGAATAATACTGAGTGATCTAGTTCAAATAATATAAATTTATCCCAATATCATCACTATTTAGCAGTGCCATTGAAGGCTAAAGAACTGCAGATACAAAAAAGCCGCCATAAAAGGCGGCTTTTGGCGTTAATTGAAATTAGCGTTTTAAGCCTTCATTTAATAAAGGACGCATAATTTTAACTAACTCGGAAGTCACTTTAGGAGAACCTGCAACAATATTACCTGAAGTCATATAGTTATGGTTTCCGGTAAAGTCAGCTACAGTACCGCCAGCTTCACGACAGATTAAGTCGCCTGCTGCGATGTCCCAAGGCTTAAGACCGATTTCAAAGAAACCGTCAAAACGACCCGCGGCAACATAGGCTAAATCAAGTGCTGCTGAACCGGTGCGACGAATGTCTGCACATACAGGGAATACTTCACCTAAGATGTTTAGGTAAGATTCAGTGTGTTGGCGAGCTTTGAACGGGAAACCAGTACCAATAATGGTGCCATCAAGTGTTTTAACATTAGTTACACGTAGACGGAAGTCATTAACTTTAGCGCCTTTACCACGAACGGCAGAGAACAGTTCTTCGCGTACAGGATCGTAAACAACGGCAACTTCAATTTTGCCTTTGTATTGAACAGCGATAGAAACTGCGAAATGAGGGATACCACGAACGAAGTTGTTGGTACCATCCAAAGGATCAACTATCCACACATAATCTTTATTGGTGCCACGGTTTTCACCGTTTTCTTCGCCAACAATCGTATGATCTGGGTAAGATTTACGAATTTGGTATGTAATGGTAGATTCAGCTTCCTTGTCTACACTCGTAACAAAGTCATTTAGACCTTTTGAATCAATCTCAACATTGTCGAGTTCAGTGTAGGCGCGCATAATAGTTTGGCCCGCAGCGCGTGCAGCGCGCGTGGCAATAGTCAGCATCGGATGCATAGCAATCCCCTGGATGTTAAAGAACGAATAAATCAGCGGCATATTATACGCTTTTTGACAGTTATATCAAATGCAGATTTTCATATAACGAATTAATTGCTGCTTGTGTTACTATTCCAAAATAGTTTTTTAAAGAATAAAGTAGTTTCATGCTGAGTAATATACGCGTTGTTTTAGTGGGTACATCACACCCTGGTAATATTGGTTCTACAGCAAGAGCCATGAAAACCATGGGGTTATCAAATTTATATTTGGCTGAACCAAGAGTTGAGCCTGATGGGCAATCTATTGCACTTGCTGCTGGCGCAGCAGATTTAATCCGAGATATCACTATTGTTGATTCTTTAACAGATGCAATCAAAGACTGTAGCTTAGTCATTGCAACCAGTGCCAGAAGTCGTACTTTAGATTGGCCAATGCTAGTGCCAAAAGAAGCAGGTGAAAAACTTGCTCTTGAAGGGATAAAAGGGCCTGTAGCGATTGTCTTTGGTCGTGAGAACCACGGGTTAAGCAATGAGGAATTACAAGAGTGTCATTATCATGTAGCCATACCTGCAAATCCAGAATATAGCTCATTGAACTTGGCGCAAGCGGTACAAATCATTTGTTATGAAACCCGCATGGCCCACCTTGCGTTAGATGAAAAAGCAACGGTTGAAGAAGAATACCCGTTAGCAGAAGACTTACAGCGTTTTTATGTACACCTTGAGTCAACACTAACAAAAACTAACTTCATTATTAAGAATCATCCAGGGCAGATTATGACCAAACTTAAACGTTTATTCGCCCGTGCAAGGGTTGAAACTGCGGAGATGAATATTCTGCGCGGTATTTTGACTTCAATCGATAAAAAAGTCGCGAAATCAGACGAGAACAAAGATTCATAACGTTAACGTATTAAGGATTGTTATATGGGCGTGATTGCGCGACTAAAAGAAGATATTGAATCTATATATCACCGCGATCCCGCGGCGAACAGTAGTTTCGAAATATTAATGAACTACCCTGGTATGCAGGCAATTTGGATCCATCGCATCAGTAACAAGCTTTGGAATGCAAATTGGCGTCTGCTATCTCGATGTTTGTCTACTTTTTCGCGTTGGTTAACAGGGGTCGAAATTCATCCTGGTGCGACTATTGGCCGTCGATTCTTTATCGATCATGGTATGGGCGTTGTGATTGGTGAAACAGCCGAAATTGGTGATGATTGTACGCTTTATCATGGCGTTACCTTAGGTGGCACAACATGGCAAGCGGGAAAACGTCACCCAACACTGCAAAATAATGTGGTGGTTGGTGCTGGGGCACAAATTCTGGGGCCTATTACGATGCATGATGGCGCAAGAGTTGGCTCAAATTCAGTAGTGGTTAAAGATGTTGCTAAAGACACTACTGTAGTGGGTATACCTGGCCGTGTGGTATCAAGTCCTTCAGCGCAATCGAAAGAACAAACTGAGCGTAGAAGCGCCATGGCGAAAAAATACGGCTTTGATGCCTATGCAGTGTCGCCAGACAACCCAGATCCTGTTGCCAGTGCCATTGGGCAAATGCTTGATCATATGCATTTAATGGACTCTAAAGTACAAGAGATTTGCCAAGCGGTGCAAACCATGGGCGGTGAAGTCTGTACTGAAAAGCTACCAGAGTTGAATGTTGACGACTTTACTGAAGCTGAACAAGAAGCGGCTGAAAAACGTACTCAAGAAATTGATAAGTTTGACCCGATTATATAATCAGTAGACTTGAAAATGACACAATCGACACCTACTTATCTGGGTGTCGATTTTTTATTTCTGTACTGCAAATTTTAACAACTGAAGCATTTTTGTAAAAGTAGGACGAATTTATCACAAATTAGGGCTTTTAATGGCTCGCTGGCATTGAATCTTGCACTATAAAAAGGTTAAATAGCCCTGCAAATTTTAAGACCTAAATTGTTAGATGTGAACGAGAGATAATACTTGAGTAAATTACTTGGTTAAATACTTGACTAAAATACTCGGGTATGGTGAAATTGCTCTATGGTTTATGGGAGCAAATAACGTTATGAAACTGACATCAAAAGGTCGCTACGCAGTGACAGCTATGCTGGATGTTGCAATTCACTCAGCTACCGGGCCAGTTCCCTTAGCGGATATTTCTGAGAGACAGGGGATATCGCTTTCCTATCTTGAGCAACTTTTCGCCAAGCTTCGTAAACATGGTCTTGTATCAAGCGTGCGTGGTCCTGGTGGCGGTTATCGCCTAGGCCAAGAAGCCAATGATATCTCTGTAGGCATGGTTGTCCATGCTGTTGACGAGTCTGTCGATGCGACTCGTTGTCAGGGAAAAGGGAACTGCCAAAGTGGCACCCGCTGTCTAACCCATTCGCTATGGGGTGACTTAAGTAAACAAATTTCAGATTTCTTAGATGGCATTACACTTGCTGGATTGATGCACAAACGAGATGTTCAATTTATCTCACTAAAGCAAGATGAAATGCAGAATGAACATAGAGTTAGTTTATAATTTCCTGTTCATATATTGATAACTATTTATATGTACGTTGTTAGTAGCCACCTTTGGGCTACTCAGTACGGAGTGTATGATGAAGCTTCCTATCTATTTAGACTATGCCGCAACAACCCCTGTCGACAAACGCGTTGCCGACAAGATGGTGCAATTTATGACAATGGACGGTGTGTTTGGTAACCCAGCATCTCGTTCTCATCGTTATGGTTGGCAAGCCGAAGAAGCAGTTGATATTGCTCGTAACCAAGTAGCAGATTTAATCAACGCTGATCACCGTGAAATTGTATTTACATCTGGTGCGACTGAATCAAGTAACCTTGCCATTAAAGGTATTGCGCATTTCTATCACAAGAAAGGCAAGCACATCATCACTAGCAAGACAGAACATAAAGCAACGTTAGATGTATGTCGTCAGCTTGAACGTGAAGGCTTTGAGGTCACTTACCTTGAACCAAGTGCAAACGGTTTAATTGCATTGTCAGTGATTGAAGCTGCCATGCGTGAAGACACTATTTTAGTGAGCATCATGCATGTAAACAATGAAATTGGTGTGATTCAAGACATCGAAGCCATTGGCGAATTATGTCGCTCAAAAGGTATTTTCTTCCATATGGATGCAGCACAAAGTGCTGGTAAATTACCGATTGATGTACAAGCAATTAAAGTTGATTTGATTTCAATTTCTGGCCATAAAATGTATGGGCCTAAAGGCGTAGGTGCATTATATGTGCGCCGTAAGCCTCGTATCCGTTTAGAGTCACAAATGCATGGTGGCGGACATGAACGTGGTATGCGTAGTGGTACATTAGCGACACATCAACTTGTTGGTTTAGGCGAAGCAGCCGCGATTGCTAAGCAAGATATGATTGAAGACAGTGCCCGTATCCTTCGTCTACGTGACAAGTTATGGAATGGCATCAAACATATTGAAGAAACTTATATTAATGGTGACATGCAGCAACGTTATTGCGGCATTTTCAACGTCAGCTTCAACTTTGTTGAAGGCGAGTCATTAATGATGGCGCTTAAAGATTTAGCGGTTTCATCTGGGTCTGCATGTACTTCAGCAAGCCTAGAACCAAGTTACGTATTACGTGCACTAGGCTTAAATGATGAAATGGCACATAGCTCAATTCGCTTCTCAATCGGTCGTTTTACCACTGATGAAGAAATCGAGCATGCAATTAAAGTAATTGATGAATCTATCGGTAAATTACGTGAAATGTCTCCATTATGGGAGATGTTCAAAGATGGTATCGACCTTGATCAAGTTCAATGGGCACATCACTAATACATTATTATCGATAGCGATAAACGGAGCAGAATTGTTATGGCTTACAGCGAAAAAGTAATCGAACATTATGAAAATCCACGTAACGTTGGTTCATTTGATAAAAATGATCCATCAGTGGTAACCGGAATGGTAGGTGCACCCGCATGTGGTGATGTAATGAAATTACAACTTAAAATAGGCGAGAATGGCATCATTGAAGATGCTAAATTCAAAACTTATGGTTGTGGTAGTGCCATTGCATCAAGCTCATTAGTAACAGAATGGGTTAAAGGCAAAACTGTTGAAGAAGCCGCTACGATTAAAAATGCAGACATTGCAGAAGAGTTAGCGCTTCCACCAGTTAAAATCCATTGCTCAATTTTAGCTGAAGATGCTATTAAAGCAGCGTTGGATGAGTACAAATCAAAGCAAGATAAGTAATACCTGGAGTTAAGATGGCAATTACAATGACCCCAGCTGCGGCTGATAGAGTTAAATCTTTTCTAGTAAATCGTGGGAAAGGTTTAGGTTTACGCCTTGGGTTAAGAACATCTGGTTGTTCAGGTATGGCTTATGTCATCGAGTTTGTCGATGAAATTAATGACGACGATGAAGTTTATGACATCGAAGGCGTTAATATCATCATAGATGCCAAAAGCTTTATTTATCTGCAAGGTATAGAGTTAGATTTTGTTAAAGAAGGCCTAAACGAAGGTTTTCAATTTAACAACCCTAATGCCAAAGGTGAATGTGGTTGTGGTGAAAGTTTCACTGTTTAGTTAATCTATACTATGAAGCTTGTATCGCAAATCACCAATCAAAGAGCATGATATCTGCCAATGAATTATTTTGAGTTATTTCAATTTTCACCTTCCTTTGATATCGATATCGCCCAACTTGCAGAACGCTACCGCGAACTGCAACGGGCGGTTCATCCCGATAAATTCGCTAATGGATCTGAGCAACAAAAATTATTATCCGTGCAGCGTACTGCACAAGTTAATGATGGTTATCAGACTCTCAAGAATCCGCTCAGACGTGCCGAACACATATTGAGCCTTCGTGGTATTGATATAAGCCATGAAACCACCACAGTTAAAGACACTGCATTTTTAATGCAGCAGATGGAATGGCGTGAAGCATTAGAAGATATCGAGCACAGCCAGCAACCCGACGACTTAATCAGTGACTTATTTGACTCTTTTGCTGATTTTGAAAAGTCACTCTCGCAAAGCCTTGCTATTTTACTGGTTAAAGACACCGATAATGATAATTTATTAGCGGCAGATCAGATCAGAAAGCTAAAATTTATGGCAAAATTGCAAGATGAACTCGCTAAAATTGAAGATTCATTACTAGACTAATGGATTGGTAAACTTAATGCTCTGTTTTTAACAGAGCATTTTGTTTTGATTTAATCGATGAATGTTCACTAATAAACTATTGGATTACTATGGCCCTTTTTCAAATCGCTGAGCCCGGTCAAAGCGCCGCGCCCCATCAGCATCGTCTCGCTGTTGGTATCGACTTAGGTACCACAAACTCTTTAGTAGCGGCTGTTAGAAGTGGCGAAGCATCAACATTAGTTGATGATAACGGACAGCATTCTCTTCCTTCTGTGGTCCATTATAATGCCGAATCTATTGATGTTGGTGTTAATGCGCAAGCACAATCTGCCCAAGATCCTAAAAATACCATTGTTTCAGTAAAACGTTTTATGGGTAGAAGCCTTGCTGATATTCAAGCAAAAGAGCAACAGTTACCCTACGACTTTAGCTCAAGTGACAATGGCTTACCGATTTTTAATACTGCTTTTGGCGCTGTTAACCCCGTGCAAGTCTCGGCTGAAATTTTAAAGCCTCTTATTGCTCGCGCCGAGTTGACATTAGGTGGCAATCTTGAAGGTGTGGTGATTACCGTACCGGCTTATTTTGATGATGCCCAGCGTCAAGGCACTAAAGATGCAGCAGAGCTATTAGGTGTTAAAGTATTACGTTTACTCAATGAGCCAACGGCAGCAGCAATTGCCTATGGTTTAGATTCAAAACAAGAAGGTGTGATTGCCATTTACGACTTAGGTGGCGGCACATTTGATATTTCAATACTGCGCCTAAATCGCGGCGTGTTTGAAGTATTAGCCACTGGTGGTGACTCTGCGTTAGGTGGTGATGACTTTGACCATTTATTGCAAGCACATCTACAGCAAGCTTTTGGTTTAACTGATTTGTCTGCCACGCTTTCACGTCAATTATTGATTGAATCGAGAAGAGTTAAAGAGCACTTAACCACATCTGAGAGCTGCATAGCATCGATTACGTTAGATAATGCTGAGCGCGTAGAAACACAAGTGACTAAAGCTGATTTTGAAACATTGATCAGTTCACTGGTGAAAAAAACCATTGCCAGTTGTCGCCGCACGTTACGTGATGCCGATGTCAGTACTGATGAGATTATCGAAACTGTAATGGTTGGTGGTTCAACTCGCGTGCCTTTAGTACGTGAACAAGTTGAAAATTTCTTTAAGAAAACCCCGTTAACCTCAATCGATCCTGATCGCGTGGTTGCCATTGGCGCTGCGATCCAGGCTGACATTTTGGTGGGTAACAAACCAGAATCTGACTTATTATTACTTGATGTTATTCCATTGTCTTTGGGTATCGAAACTATGGGTGGGCTGATTGAAAAAGTCGTCACCCGTAACACCACCATTCCAGTGGCGCGAGCTCAAGAGTTTACCACCTTTAAAGATGGTCAAACGGCGATGGCATTTCATGTGGTGCAGGGCGAGCGTGAAATGGTTGACGATTGTCGCTCATTAGCGCGCTTTACCTTAAATGGTATTCCAGCACTTGCAGCCGGCGCTGCGCATATTCGCGTGACCTTCCAAGTGGATGCAGATGGTTTACTTAGCGTAACCGCTATGGAAAAATCAACCGAAGTGAAGACCACGATTCAGGTTAAACCTTCATTTGGTTTATCTGACTCTGAAATAGCGACTATGCTGAAAGATTCAATGAAGCATGCTAAAGATGACATTAGCCGTCGTATGCTAGCTGAGCAGCAAGTTGAAGCGTCTCGAGTAGTGGAAACACTAACCGCAGCATTAGCAAAAGATGCGGACTTATTAAATGAGCAAGAGCGCAGTGCTATTTATAGCGCCATTGAACAGTTACAAGTGACCGCTCAAAGCGATGATACTGACGCGATTGAAAAAGCGATTGAAGCGTTAGATGCACAAACCCAAGAGTTTGCTAATCGTCGTATGGATAATTCAATTCGAACAGCACTGAAAGGCCAGTCTGTCGATAATATATAGGTGAACAAATGCCGCAGTTAGTATTTTTACCCCATGAAGAGCTGTGTCCTGATGGAGCAGTTCTTGAAGCAGAAATAGGCGAAACGATTTTAGACGTTGCTTTAAAAAATGGCATTCATATTGAACATGCTTGTGAAAAGTCATGTGCCTGTACCACTTGTCATTGTATCGTCCGTGAAGGCTTTGATGAGCTAGAAGAAAGTGATGAATTGGAAGATGACATGCTAGATAAAGCTTGGGGTTTAGAGCCTGAAAGTCGTCTAGCTTGTCAGGCTAAAGTGGTTGATACTGATATGGTTATCGAGATACCAAAGTATACCGTTAATATGGTCAGTGAAGGCTAGAATCTTCAAATACAGTTAACGGGTGTAATAAATTGAGCAACGTCTATATCTATAGAGGTTGCTTTTTTTTGGACAATTTTTAGAAACAGTTAACTTTTCTTTGCGTCATTATTCATATCCCCCTTCGCTCGATATTCTTTATGTTCGTTATGCTAATTATCTCTAAAGCAATTTACTTCTTTACTCATTGACACGATTTTAAGTTGCAATGTTGAATTAATGTAACTATCTTGTTTGTGAATTTGCATTCGCAAACTAAGTTGGCATCATTTTATCTAGAGGACTATATGAACATCACCGGACATTGCCATTGTGGTGAGTTAGTTTTTACTGCCAAGGTTTTACCAGAAAAAGTTGTCATCTGTCATTGCACTGATTGCCAATTACTATCGGCTAGCGCCTTTAGGACGGTAGTGATGTCAGAAGTTGACGGTATGAATTTTATCAAAGGCACGCCAAAGGAATACATCAAAGTTGCCGAAAGTGGTAATCAACGAGCCCAAGGTTTTTGTCAGCAATGTGGCTCAGCAATGTACGCCACTTCCGTTGGTGATAAGTCTAGGGTGTATGGAATTCGTTTAGGGGTTGTGGATCAAAGAAATGAATTAACGCCGGTTATGCAAATCTGGCATCGTTCAGCACAACCTTGGTTGAATACTTTAAATGACATAAGCACATTTTCAACAACACCATAATATTAAGGGATGACAATGAAATTGATCGTCAGTTTATCTATTTTAGCGAGTTTTTATGTTAATGCTGTGCAGAGTTCTGAACAGAAAGTGCTGCCAGTAAATCTTGGTAGCTATTCAGAGGGTGAAGTTAGTTTTTTAAATACCCAGCAAGGTGACATGACCTTGCCATTTTCTGAAGGGGTGAAAGTCGGCGGGACTGTCTATTTATCTGGTCAAATAGGATTTAACCCTGAGACTAAGACCTTAGTTAAAGGTGGCATCGTTGCGGAAGCTCAATCGACATTATTAGGCATTAAAGGGTCTTTAGGTCGAATGGGTTATGAAATGAAAGATGTGGTTAAGTGCACTGTGATGCTTACGGATATTGAAGATTTCTCAGCATTTAATCAGGTATATAAGCAGCATTTTAGTTCCCCATATCCCGCAAGAAGTACTATGGCAGTCAAAGGTCTCGCTCTTGGTGCCAGCATTGAAATTGAATGTATTGCTGCAAAATAACAATAAAAACCGCCCCTAATGTGAATCTAGATTTACATAAATCTGTTTGCACGATATCATCTTGTTCAAAATAAATTTGAATAAGGTTAAGGATGAATCAATCTAAATTGTTTTGCACATTAGGTATGCTGCTTTACAGTATTTCTTTAAGTGCTGTGGCGAGTGGTTATGTATCATATGATCAACCTAAAATTGCAATTACCAATGTCAATATCATCGATGGCACTGGCAGTAAAATTAAGGAAGCGCAAACTGTTGTTATTGAGGCTGGGAAAATTAAAACGATAATGGCTTCTGCTTCGACAACGATTGCAGAGGACGTCACTATCATCGATGGTAAGGGAAAAACCTTAATTCCTGGCCTGATCATGATGCATGAGCATATGTTTTATCCCACCGGAAATGCCCATTACACCGAAATGCTCCACAGCTTTCCCAAACTTTACCTAGCTGGCGGTGCAACCACGGTAAGGACTGCTGGCACCACTTCACCTTACGGGGATTTAAATGTAAGAGATGCCATTAACTCAGGTGACACTATTGGGCCTGCTATGGATGTTACTGCGCCGTATTTAAATGGTCCTGGGCTGCCAATTCTAAAACTCAAAGCGCTGCGGGATGCAGAAAATGCTAAGGCAATGATAGATTACTGGGTTTCTGAAGGGGTAACGTCATATAAAGCCTATATTAATATTCGTACAAAAGAGCTTGAAACAGTCATAGAGCAAGCGCATTTGCGGGATCATAAAGTGACAGCACATCTTTGCTCTATTACTTACCGAGAAGCCGCTGAGATGGGAATTGATAACCTTGAACATGGTTTCTTTGCCGCAACTGATTTTGTTAAAGACAAACAGAAAGATATGTGCCCAGAAGGGGCACATCAGTCATTAGTTGATTTAGATATTGATTCACCTGAGGTCAATGATCTCATTGCCTATTTAGTCGAAAAGAAAGTCGCTATTACTTCTACGCTAACTATTTATGAAACGTTCACAAAAGGGCGACCACAAGCCTACCCATTAGCATTAGAAGCGCTTATTCCACAAGTTAGGGAGCAGTATCAAAATCGTTGGCTCACTATCTCTCAGCAAGAAGATGCTACTTGGCCTGTCGTGTTTAATAAAATGATGCAATTAGAAAAGAAGTTTGTTGCAGCTGGCGGCTTGTTGATGGCCGGAACGGATCCTACCGGTTATGGCGGGGTCGTCGCTGGATTTTCAAATCAACGTATGATTGAGCTACTTTATGAAGCAGGCTTTAGTGTCGAAGAAGTGATTAAAATCGCCACCTTGAATGCAGCAAACTATCTTAATAAGCAGCAAACTATTGGCTCAGTTGAGGTCGGTAAAAATGCTGATCTAGTATTAATAAATGGCGATTTGAGTGTTGATATTAGTCGTATTCAAGACATGCCAGTAGTATTTAAAAATGGCATTGGCTATGACACTAAAAAAATCGTTGCTGATAATAAAGCGATAGTAGGGTTACATTAACTTAACAGCGCAGTAAATGACCTGTTGAATTAGAGTTTAGCCAGTAGAAATTGTATGATGCTTAAGGTAACAATACACTGGGATTGTTACCTTGGTTTCCTCCCTGATTTCGAACTGGAAAAATGCATGTCAGCCATAGATTTACGCCCAAAACAAAAACGTAGCCAAGTGACTCATGATAAATTTCTGCAGTCTTTACAAGATGCATTAAAGGTTAAGTACTTTGAACATATCAGTATTAAAGAATTAGCTGAAGGTGCAGGGGTGTCTGTAGGGACGTTTTATCGTCGATTTGAGAACAAAGAAGCCTTGTTGCCTTTGTTATACGATGACTTTGGGCGCGAATTATCTCAATGGGTTGATGAATTAGAATTGATAGAGTGTGAAACCTTAGAACAGCAAGTTTTGTTGATGTGTCAGCAAACATTTGATTTTCTTGATAGCAGACGCAGTGTTTTTAGAACTATTCATCTTAATGCGCGATTGCATCCGGACACTATTTTTTCTAATCCTACCTTAAGCAGGAATGAAACCTATAATCGACTTTCTAAGCTGTTGTTGAAGTTCACTGTGACCATAGCGCCATCAAACGTTGAGCAACAAGCAGCCGATATGGTTATTTATATGCTGATAAATAGTTTGCTGGATAAGATCTTATATCCTACATTGACCCCAGCAATTGCATGTTCGATGTCTAGTGCTAAATTTGTGGAGCAGTTACCTAAAATGCTATTGGGCTATCTTAATCAATCTTTCCAACAGCATTCGTTGTAAGTATGAGTTTAATCACAATTTTTGTATAACCTAGCTCACATGATTACAATTTGGTTATGTGACGCCGATAACACTATGCATTACAGGCTAAATTACGTATAATCCGCGCGAATTTTAAAATATATTTGTTATTTAAAGGAAGCTCACAATGGCGATCGAACGCACTTTTTCAATTATTAAACCAGATGCAGTTGCTAAAAACCACATCGGTGCTATCTACAACCGTTTTGAAACTGCTGGTCTTAAGATCATCGCTTCTAAAATGGTGCACCTTACTAAAGAGCAAGCAGAAGGTTTCTACGCTGAGCATAGCGAGCGTCCTTTTTTCGGTGCTTTAGTTGCATTCATGACTTCTGGTCCTATCATGGTTCAAACGCTTGAAGGTGAAAACGCTGTTCTAGCTCACCGTGAAATCTTAGGTGCGACTAACCCAGCTGAAGCTGCTGAAGGCACTATCCGTGCTGATTTCGCAGAAAGCATCGATGAGAACGCTGCTCACGGTTCTGATTCTGTAGCATCTGCTGAACGTGAAGTTGCTTACTTCTTCAGTGCAGAAGAGTTGTGTGCACGCACACGCTAAATTCTACATTGATTTTAAAAAGGAGCCTTATGGCTCCTTTTTTTATTCCTAAAAAATATGTTTAACAAAAGGTTTTGATGAAAAATAGACTAGCTTACTTACTTCCCTACATAAGCTAGCTTTAGTTATGCCTCTCTTGTCATTTAAATTGCTCGGTTACATCTAATACTCTCAGTGTTCATTTTTACACGAAAAAACTCTACCAACTCTCATCTTTACCGCCGAGACTCAACGCAATTGATTTCCGAGAACATATACTAAAGAGATAAAACAATATTTAGAATTCATTTAGATCATACAATTAACATTGCTTGAAATTTATTATGTATTTACTGTCATTATTTATACGTTTATTAAATATTATTTGAACTTTACAAAGTTATTTTTTGATACCTAGGTTGTCAAATTGTTAATAAGGTTAAATTCTTTGTGTTATGTTGTTTATTAATTATTTAAACTTTTATCTATATTTAACTCGATAGGTTGATTTTTGATCTAATTTAGTGTTACGCGCAACAAAAGTGCAAACTTTATATTTATATTTAGCAACAACTGTTCATCGTGTATCTGTAAGTAGTTGTTTTTATGTGATTAACTTAATTTGTAACACGATCTCATTTTATGTTGTATCTTACGCAATCCTATTGGTTATTTATTTGTGAAATTTGTTGACTAAGGTCGCCTTATTTAACAATAATGACTTTAGTTGACTAAATTAGTTAACCTAAAAATTATAAATATAACGTTGTGGGTTTATTTGAAACATGACGAAGGGAGTATAATAATGAGTTCATTATCTTTAACTGCTAAGGCTATTCGCCGTGGCTTATTTACTGTAGCTGCAACAGCGGTCGCAACAACTTCATCTTTTTCTGTTAGCGCTGCTGAAGAAGCTCAAGTTGAAAAAGTAGAGCGTATTGCCGTTACTGGTTCACGCATTAAACGTACAGATATGGAATCGGCTAGCCCGTTAACCGTTATTGACGCATCAGCAATTATTGCTTCTGGTGCCACTTCTATTGATGACGTATTACAGAAGATGACCTCTTCTGGCGGCGCGATGACTAACGCTGCCGTAAACAACGGTTCTGGCGGTAATGCTCGTGTAAACCTTCGTGGTTTAGGTTCTAACCGTACCTTAGTTCTTGTTAACGGCCGTCGTATGATTGCATCAGGTACTGGCGCAGCGTCTTCAGTTGATTTAAACACAATCCCAGTTTCTATGATCCAACGTGTTGAAGTACTAAAAGACGGCGCATCAGCAGTTTATGGTACTGATGCTATCGCTGGTGTAGTTAACGTAATCTTAAAACGTGATTTTGATGGTTTTGAGCTAAATGTTCAAACGGGTATTTCAGGTCAAGGTGATGCAGATGAATCAAGCATTGACTTCACTATGGGTAATACCTTCGATAAAGGTAACGTTGTAATCAACGCTCAGTACACCAAGCGTGGCGATGCAAGCCAAGCAGACCGTGACTTCTCTGATTGTCCTATCGCAGAAGGTGCTGACGGCCTATATTGTGCTGGTAGTTCATATTCTGAAGGTGGTCACATTTGGGGCGCTAATGGTGCTAATTTAAGTGGCCGTGGTGGTGAGTATCATGAATTTACTGATGCAGACCGTTATAACTACTCTGCTTCTAGCTTCCTATCTACACCAATGGAACGCTTAAATTTAAGCATGGCTGGTACTTACGAGCTTTCAGATAACATTATGTTCTTCTCTGAGGCGATGTATTCTAAGCGTTGGTCTGATCAACAAATGGCGCCTCAGCCAATTTGGAACAGTTCGCCATGGGAATACAAGCCTATGTCAGACGGCGGATTTATGACAGATGACTTATTACCATGGGTACAACCAGGTGAAGAAGTTAGCTACGGTCGTCGTATGGTAGAAACCGGTTCACGTGATTTCTCACAAGTTGTTGACACTGTTCGTCTAGTTGTTGGCCTTGAAGGTGAGTTCGATAATGGTTGGACTTGGGATGCGTCTTACAACAAAGGTAAGAATGACTCAGTTGATACACTCGCTAACTTACACAACATTGGTTCAATCAATGACGCTGTTTTAGAAGGAAGCTTTGATCCATTCCTACAGTCTTCTTGGATGGGCGAGAGCATTGCACCATTTATTTACACTGAAGTTAACTCTGGTGGCAGTGAGTTAGATATCGCTGCAGCATCACTTGCTGGTGACATTGTCGATTTACCTGCCGGTACCATGGGCTTTGCTGCAGGTTACGAGTTCCGTAAAGAATCTGCTTACTACACGCCTGATTCACTCACTGCGCAAGGTTTAGCGAACGACCCACGTGTTGAAGCAACAGCCGGTTCATTTGATGTTAATGAGTTTTATGCTGAATTGGCTATCCCATTATTAAGTGGTTTACCTTTGGCTGAGCAAGTTGACTTAAGCGCTGCTATTCGTTACTTCGATTACAGCACTTTTGGTTCTGATAATACTTGGAAGTTAGGTTTAACTTGGCGTTTGTTTGATGACTTAATGGTTCGTGGTGTGCAATCAACAGCATTCCGTGCTCCAACTGTATCTGAGTTATACGGTGGTAAGTCTCCTTCATTTGACCAAATTGTTCACCCTGCAACAGAACAAACTCAAGCAGAAGTAACAGTTGGTGGTAACGAGCTATTAACCCCAGAAGAAGCTGATATCACCACTGTTGGTTTAGTTTACTCACCAAGCTTTGTTGAAGGTTTATCTTTAACTGTTGATTACTACAACATTGAAATCAGCAACACGATTACATCCGTTGATTCTAACTATGTAGCGAATCAGTGTTTAGATGCTAATGGTAATACTATCAATACTGGTACAGCATTATGTCAATCAGCTAACATCTCAATGGACCAAACTGGCCGTATTAAGTTTGACAATGGTTTACAAAACATTGGTGAAACTAACACTGCGGGTTATGACGTAAACATTGCATATACTTTTGACGCACTAGGTTTAGATTGGAAAGCAGGTCTTGATACTTCTATCTTAGATACCTATGAAGAATTTGACCAAGACGGCAATGCAGTTGATTACAAAGGCTTCATTACTGGTGGTGTTGGTGCTTATGCTGAATTTAAAACCAACTTCAACTTAACTGCAGCTGGTGATGATTGGTCAGCTACTTATGAAGCGCGTTACATTGATGGTATGGACTCATTTGCTTGTAAAGATGATCCAAGTGATTGTTACGCGCCTTCAGTTGACTCAATCGTCTATCACGATATCTCAGCATCATACGATGTGACTAACAATGTAAGATTATCTGGTGGCGTGAACAACCTATTAGATGAAGAGCCACCTTACTACACTGGTAACAATGACTCTAATACCGATCCATACACTTATGATGTACTAGGTCGTTACTTCTTCGTTAGAGCAAGCGTTAAGTTTTAAGCTAACGTTTATAAGATAATTTGTTTGTCTTAATGAAAACCCCAACCATTCATTTGGTTGGGGTTTTGTTTTATCTATAGAACAATCCCGTATCGTTTACTGATCTTTCTTTGCAGTGTTACCAGCGGTTAATTTTTTAAACTCTACTTTATCAATTGAAATGATATGTATCAAGTGTTTGCTTGGAGGCTTTCTTTTTGGTCGCTGGTCTCAAGTTGCTGTTTAATGGTGTTATTTTATGTTCTGGTCGTTTGTTTGAGCGAGCATCTGTATCAATTTGTGCTCTGGCAGTTAAAAAGCTGTGACTAATGTTGAAGGTTAAGCGTTGATTTAACAGTATCGAATCGAGGTTTTAACTTCAGTACAACTAAATAAAACAATAATAAGTCAATGCGTTAATGATATTTAACGTCCAGGGAGATTTACATGAGTACAATGACATTAACAGCAAGAGCGATCCGTCGCGGTTTGCTTGCAGCAGCTGCCACATCAGTTGCGTTTTCGGGGGTCGCTTTTGCAGAAGAAGTGGCTGAAAAAGTAGAGCGTATAGAAGTAACAGGTTCACGTATCAAGCAAGTTGATATGGAAACTTCTTCACCAGTTACCGTATTAAGTGCTGCTGATATTGCATTAACAGGTGAGAAAACAGTTGCTGATGTATTAAACAACTCTTCTATAAATGCATTTGGCTCATGGCGTGGTACGTCAGGGTACGGTTCAGGAGCTAGTGCAACGAGTTCTGTCAACATGCGCGGGCTGGGCGCTCAAGCAACGCTAGTACTACTTGATGGTCGTCGTATGCCTGGTACTAGTTCAAGTTCAGGTGCCACTGCTGATACCTCACAGATCCCATTAGCTATTGTAGAACGTATCGAAATCTTACGTGACGGCGCTTCTGCTGTTTATGGTTCTGATGCTGTTGCTGGTGTTATTAACATTATTACTAAAAAGGAATTTGATGGATTCCAATTAGATTTCAGTACCGAGCAACCTTCAGTTGAAGGTGGTGATGCTAACCGTTTCTCAATTGCCACAGGCTTTAATACTGATAAAGGCAATATCACTTTTACTTATGAGTACTATGATACTAAATCAGTCATGGACCGTGATATTTGGAACATGGATGATCCATCTTATGGTGATTACAGTTCATTCAGTTCTGTGCCAAATGGTTATTATAACACTGGTGTTCAAGACACTAATGAAGATGGTACTCCAGCCTTTGATGATGATGGTGAACCAATCTATGTTTACGATTTTTATTCAAACTCTGACATGTGTGACCAAACTGAGAATGTCTCAAATGGTATCGGTGAAGACAATAGTGGCCGTTGTTACTACAGTTATGGTGAAGTAACCAAATTATTTGGTGATATGGAACGTAATTCGTTCATGACCAATTTTAATTATCAAATCACTGATGACATTCAATTCCGTGGTCGTGGTTCAGCATCGCTAAGTGAAACAAATACTCGATATGCTGGTACGCCAGTCTCTACTAATTACCCTGTCTTAGCTGCGGATAACCAATACAATCCGACTGGTAAAGACATGACGCTGTACATGCGTTCGGTACAAATCGGTGAACGTGATACGTTAACAGAAACCAACAACTTTGATATTTTAGGTGGATTTGTAGGTTTTGCTGATGTGGGTAATGGTATTGATTGGGAATTAAATGCCCAATACTCTGGTTCTACAACTAACTCGTTTAATTACAATTTGATAAATGACAGCATTATTCAAAGAGAGTTAGATACAGGTAATTACGATATTTTCAATACTACCGGTATGAGCTATGAAGATTGGGATCAGCAAATGACAGCGCTTTACAGTGCTGCGAATCATACTGGTGTTTATCAAGGTCAATTTGATAGTACTCAAATTGACGGTTTAGCTTCAACATTATTAGTGGAAAACGATACCATTTCTTTAGCAATGTTAGTTGGTGCTGAATATGAAATGATTAACTTCAAGCAAATGTCAGATCCTGAATCTGCTTCAGGTATTATTTCAGGCGGTTCAGGTGGTGATGATGTTGATGCTGAGCGTGATCGCACCGCAGCATATACTGAAATTCAATTAGGCCTACCAGCGAATATTGATGTATCTATGGCTGTTCGTTATGAAAGATACGAGCAATCAGGTACGTTAACTGGCGCGAGTGGTGAAATCGTTAATTCTTCAACATTTGATGCAGTAGTACCTAAGTTAGGCGTCAGTTGGAGACCGGTTGATTCATTACTTGTTCGTGCAAGTTATGGTGACTCCTTCCGTGCGCCAAATATGGGTGAGATGTTCTCTTCACAATCACTTAGCTTTGAAACCGCGTATGACTCAGTTTGGTGTGAGGCTAATAATGACTCTGACGCTAACTATTGTGCAACAGCTAATCAGCATAAAACCTGGTTTGGTGGTAACCCAAATCTAGAAGCTGAAGAAGGTAACTCGCTAACTTTAGGTGCAGTTTGGAATGCGACTGATGCTTGGAGCATTGAGCTTTCTTACTATGACATTACCTACGACAACAAAATCGAAGCGGTTAGTGCAACAGATGTTATCCGTGATGAAAAAATTAACGGTAGTTCAGAGTTAGTTCACCGTGGAAGTGATGGAAAAATTGAGTACCTAGAAAGTGGTTATATCAATATGTCATCAGTTAAAACCTCAGGTTTTGACTTTGCAACCACTTACAATGTTGAAACAGGTTTTGGTGACTTCAACTTTAAAGTTGATTTAACTCATATCCTAGAGTTTGAAGAGCAAGCGAATGCAGAGTCTGAAGCAATTGACCTAGCTGGTATTCAAGATTATCCAGAATGGCGTGGTAACTTTGCCGCAGCTTGGTATTACAACGACTTTAATGCTGCTTGGACTACGGTTTATATCGGCAGTCAGTCTGGTGATTACTGGCGTGATCTTGGCTACAGCTATATCACAGATACTCCTGATTACTTTAAGCATAATTTCCAAGTCGGTTACACACATGACTGGGATGGCACTGTAACAGTAGGTGTTAACAACCTGTTTGATGAAAAAGCGCCAACTTGGTATGACTTTGCGGGCTATCGTGATGTGAACACAGGTCTATATGATGTATTAGGTCGTACTTATTATGTTCGCTTAAGCCAAAAGTTCTAAAATAGTTTCTCCTCCCTGAAACCCAAAAACCTCCGCTTGCGGAGGTTTTTTTTATTTGCGAATAACAACTTTGTGGCTGGATTAGACTATAAATCTGGGTCGGACCATAAATGACGATGAATTGCTATCAAGAATAGAAAGCACTTTAAACCATTAATCAAGCTTTAATGACTTAGCTTAAGCTCATGACGATGTTGTTGGTTGTACTTTTCAGCGCAGTGAGCACAGCGCTGCTCTGTGGGATCGGCGGCCAAGCGCTCCGCTTCAATGTCAGACTCACAGTCAGAACATAAACCATAGAGGCCAAGTTCAAGCTGGCAAAGAGCGGCATCAAGACGGGTTAGTTGTCCAAATAGAGGGGTGTCAGTTAATCGCTGCTCACTCATGAGTTCAATCAACTCGGTCAAACTCATATTAAATTGAACTTGAGCAGAAGGCTGAGTTTGTTGGTTTAATTGATGTACAAGTTCATATTTTAACTGTGCTTCTCGTTGCAATAATATTTGTTGTACGTCTTGAGTGTTCACAAGATCACCTAATTAGTTTGTTCATTTCACTGGTTATCCAGTCTACCGTTAATCAATATGCTTACTATGATGGAGATCAATTGAGAGTTAATTTGGGATTTCAGTATTAGGCTTTATTTATATAGTGTGAACTAAGTAGGTAACTAAACGCGCAAAATCTTATATTTTGTGCTGTAAATTAAGCAAGATAGCGAAGGGGATAGCTCAATGATGGTCTGTATCGGGGCAAATTACTGACTCAAAAAGAATAATGCAGTTTGTTTAACCGAAAACCCATCACAGAAATGAGTTCTCAGTTAATGAAAGCTGTTAATGCTAAAAAGACTGCTTAAGTTAGCCGTTAGTCGCTAACTGTTGTTCATGGGCTTTTTCTAAAATGGCAATGATACCTTCAGCCGTTTTAAGCACTCTGAGCTCTCTGAATAACACATCAGCTTCAGGGTACTGTTTATTCAAATAAGTAAACCATTGCTTTACTCGGGCAGGGTAATAATCAATTTTCTTGTTAACCAACTGCTTTTGGGTGTAGTTCAGTAACAAATTTAGCGTTTGTGACCAAGTGTAAGGCGCTTCAACGCCTTTTATGGTGGCAGCAAGGTTTGGCAGAGACATTGCCCCGCGCCCCAGCATTATGCTGTCACAGCCTGTAACTGCCATACAGCGCTTAGCATCATCACTATTCCAAATCTCACCGTTAGCAATAATAGGGATAGGTAAACGCTCACGCACCTCGGTTATGTATTCCCAATAAGCAGGCGGCTTGTAACCGTCAGTCTTACTGCGAGCATGAATAGCAAGCTCGGTAGCACCCGCTTCATACACAGCGATAGCGTTTTCCATAAATAATGATTTATCTTCGTAACCGAGACGGATTTTAGCAGTAACAGGTTGATCTGCTGGTACTGCATCACGCATTGCTTTGACTATATCGTGAATTTTATCCGGGTATTGCAGTAATACTGCGCCGCCATTACTGCGGTTAACCATTTTAGCGGGGCAACCAAAGTTAGCATCAACACCGCATGAGCCTAGCTCAACCGCGCGCTGGGCGTTTTCTGCCATCACTTGCGGATGTTGCCCTAATAATTGAATTCTTACCGGGGTGCCTGATGCGGTCAAACCGCCATTACGCAGCTCAGGGCATAATTTATGATAAACCTTCTCAGGAAGTAACTGATTAATCACCCGCACAAATTCGGTTACCACCAAATCATAAGGGTTGATTTCAGATAAAATTTCTCGCATCAAATCATCAATGACGCCTTCCATCGGAGCTAAGACTACGTGCACAGTACTACCTGGTTAACTATAAAAGGAGCGCTATTCTAGCGAGTTTAATTTTTTATACAAATTCATTTCAAGTATTTGAATTCACTGTTATCTGCTGCAACTTAATATTTAATCTTTTATATCAAGTTGATAGATGAATATTTTGTCCTATCCTTAATCATTAGAGAACTTCTCTAGCAATATTTTTAATAAAAAATGATGATTTAGATCAATTAATGTGAAATAAAAGTAGCAGGTTGTAGGTCTATTCATCTGTAAGCCAGCACTGTTTGTTGTTGGTCATCATTATTAAGTTTGAATTTAAGGAAATTATTATGAACTCAGTAAAGCAAACAACAGTCGCATTGGCATTAGGTGCAGTCGTATTAACCGCTGGCGTATCTACGTCTGTAGAGGCTAATCCATTTGGTTTTGAGCAAATGAATTCAGGTTATCAGTTAGATGGCGGCGATAAAAAAGCTAAAGAAGGCAAGTGCGGTGAAGGTAAATGCGGCGGCGATATGAAAAAAGCCAAAGAAGGCAAATGCGGTGAAGGTAAATGCGGCGGCGATATGAAAAAAGCCAAAGAAGGCAAATGTGGCGAAGGCAAGTGTGGCGGTGACATGAAAAAAGCCAAAGAAGGCAAATGCGGTGAAGGTAAATGCGGCGGCGATATGAAAAAAGCCAAAGAAGGAAAATGTGGCGAAGGTAAGTGCGGCGGCGAGATGAAAAAAGCGGCTGAAGGTAAAGCCAAAGAAGGCAAATGTGGTGAAGGTAAGTGTGGTGGTGCTAAATAATCAATCTGATTATTAGCAGGCTGATTTAGCAGCAGAAATCGATTTATAGCTTTCATGCCGATTAAATCTACGCCAATATAAGGCCTGTTATACAGGCCTTTTTAGTTGGTAACTTTCATTAATTTAACTGATTAATTGTGTGTTTGAGGTGATAAATGGCAAAACAAGCAACAGTGGGACTGGGTTTGCGCCGAGAAATGCTTGATGAGTTTTGTCAGCATGTGCCTGATGAAATAAACTTTTTCGAAGTGGCGCCTGAAAACTGGATGACCCTAGGCGGTAAGTTTGGTAAGCAGTTTAGGCAACTTACAGAGCAACATGAATTTTTTTGCCATGGTTTATCTTTATCTATCGGCAGCCCACATGCGTTAGATACTGAGTTCGTTAAGCAAGTAAAACGCTTTTTAGATAGCCATCAAATCAATATCTACTCTGAGCACTTAAGTTATTGCTCTGGTAGCGGCCACATGTATGACTTAATGCCGATCCCCTTTACCGAAGAAGCGGTAACTTATGTTGCAAAGCGTATTAACCAAGTTGAAGATATTTTAGAGCGGCCGTTTATTTTAGAAAATGTGTCTTTCTACGCTGCGCCCGGCGCGAAAATGACTGAGCAGCAATTTGTTAATGCTGTGCTGGATGAGGCAGATTGTAAACTGCTGCTTGATGTTAATAATATTTATGTAAACTCAATAAACCATCAATATGATGCCGCTGAATTTCTCAGCTCAATGCCGACCAAGCGGATTGAATATATGCATATCGCGGGTCATTATGAAGAATCATCCAAGTTAATGGTCGATACCCACGGCGCTGATGTGATTGATCCTGTTTGGCAATTATTGCAACAGAGTTATCAGCAACATGGGGTGTTTCCGACATTATTAGAGCGTGACTTTAATATCCCCAAAACCGCTGAATTACTGCAAGAGATCAATCAAATTCATCGCTATCAACAAGCCGCAAAAGCGATCAAAAGGAGTGCTTAATGGATTTTATTAACACTCAACAAGCCTTTATGGATTATATTCGCGATCCCAGCAAGCCACTGCCACAAGGCATGACATTTGAGCGAATGAATGTTTACCGTGAGCTATTTTTCAATAACATCAATGGCTTTGTGTCAGGCGCGTTTCCGGTACTGAAAAGTCTTTATACTGATGATGCATGGACCAAACTCATTCAACAGTTTTTTGTAAGTTTTGACTGTAAAACCCCCATATTTATTGAAATATCCCAAGAGTTTATCTGTTTTTTGCAAACTCAATATCAGCCTGCGGATTACGACCCTGCCTTTATGTTGGAGCTAGCACATTACGAATGGCTAGAGTTATTTATTGCCACTGTTTTCGATGATGTTAATGAGCAGCCAATTGCCAAAGACTTGATTACCGAGCTACCGCTAAAGCTGTCAGTGACCGCCACTGTGGCGCAATATCAATATGATGTGCAGCACATCAGTGTCGATTACCAACCCACAGAGCCCAGTGAGCAGGGGCAAAGCTTTTGTGTTTATCGCGATGAACATGATGAAGTTAACTTTTTAAAGTTAAACCCATTAACAGCCCAAGTGTTAGCCTATATTGCTCAAGCCGAGCAATGTTACTTTAATGATGTATTGACATGGCTTAGCGAGACCTACCCACAGATGACGCCGGAAACCTTATCTAATGGCTGCTTGCAAATGTTGCAACAATTGGCCGACAAAAGGGTTATCTGTTCGTTAACACAGGCTTAAACAGTGGATAAAACTCCTACTTAATTTGTGGTTTATATTAAAAGTCTTTTTACATACAATAGCGCGAATTTTGTGATCCAGTTCACGCTGCTGTAAGGCGGCCAACATTACTGTTAGGAAGTAAAAACTATGAGTCAGCCGTTTAAAGACCCATTTAACATTATGTATTTTATTGGTTTTATTCTTGTTTTATTGTTACCAACGCTACCAGCGTCTCTATCTGCCTTGCGACTTGCAGGCTTAATTTAACAGCCAATCTCAGTTATTATACCGCTCAGTTAAGTCATAGAGTCGGTTATCCAAAAACCATTCTATTGAATGGTTTTTTTTGATTTGGGCTTGGAGTCATATGGCGTTAAAACGAGGCTTGTTCCTCATTACTGGTTTAACGAGCTTAACGCTTGGCACCATTGGTATTGTGGTGCCCTTATTACCAACAGTGCCTTTTATCTTGCTGGCTGCTTATTGTTTTGCCCGCTCAAGTACGCGGATGCATCACTGGTTGATGACTCATCCTTGGTTTGCTCAAGGGTTAAATGATTGGCAAGATAAACGAGCAATCAACAAACGGCTGAAGAAAAAAGCCATGATAATGACCACCTTAAGCTTTGTTGTGAGCATTTTAATTGTGCCATTAGTTTGGGTGAAAGTGATGCTCGCTTGCATGTTATGTTGCCTACTGGTTTATCTGTGGCAGATCCCAGAGTTAGATTAAAAGTTACCTTTAATTTGCTCGTTAGTTGCAACTATCTTAAAACATGCTTAGTATCACTGCCATTGAGTGATATGCCAGAAACTATATTTTCAATTTCAAGCTAATGATATTGAAAATGATGGCTATTAAAACATTCCTTTTACAATAGATTATCTAATATGACTATGAACTCAGAACGTTTAGCGCTTATCAAAAACAGTATTAAAGCTATTCCTGATTACCCAATCCCAGGCATTATGTTTCGCGATGTCACCAGCCTTTTAGAAGACTCTGAAGCTTATAAAGCCACTATCGCTTTATTTGTAGAGCATTATAAAGATCAAGGTTTCACTAAAGTTGTCGGTACTGAAGCGCGTGGATTTTTATTCGGTGCGCCATTAGCATTAGAGCTTGGTATTGGTTTTGTACCCGTACGTAAGCCGGGAAAATTGCCGAGAAAGACGATTGCGCAAACATACGATCTTGAATACGGTAAAGACACCTTAGAAATTCACGTAGATGCGATCACCCCTGAAGATAAAGTATTGGTCGTTGATGACTTACTTGCTACAGGCGGCACCATTGAAGCAACGGTAAAATTAATCCGTGAATTAGGCGGCGAAGTTAAGCACGCTGCATTTGTTATTTCTCTGCCAGATATCGGCGGCGAAAAACGTCTTGAAGGTTTAGGGGTTGAGTTATTGACCTTATGTGAGTTTGAAGGCGAATAGCCAAGCACGCATAATATGTTAGCGGCTTTGTTGAGCTTAACTCAATAAAGCCTGATTTTTGCTCTGCATCGATTGAATCTTCAGCAAATTATCCAGCCTTTTAGAGTAGCAATAGCCTGTGATTGATGAGCATGCTATTGTTATTTTTATTTTCGGGTACAATTAATTACCATTGGTATTATTTAGATCATCCCGTTTCATTAAAGCTTGGGGAATTCCATGTCTTATCAGGTGTTAGCCCGTAAATGGCGCCCTGCCAAATTTGAAGAAATGGTAGGGCAGTCACATGTTCTACTGGCACTTACAAATGCACTCACACAGCAACGATTACATCATGCGTATTTATTTACTGGCACTCGAGGTGTGGGTAAAACCAGTTTAGCGCGCCTATTTGCTAAGGGGCTTAACTGTGAGCAAGGGGTCACTTCGACACCTTGTGGCGTGTGTTCAAGTTGTGTTGAAATTGCCCAAGGCAGGTTTGTTGATCTTATTGAAGTGGATGCGGCCTCAAGAACTAAGGTCGATGATACCCGTGAGCTACTTGATAACGTGCAATATAAGCCTTCAAGAGGCCGTTACAAAGTCTACTTAATCGATGAAGTACATATGCTGTCTCGAAGTAGTTTTAATGCCTTACTGAAAACCCTTGAAGAGCCGCCTGAGCATGTGAAATTTCTACTGGCCACCACAGATCCGCAAAAATTGCCGGTGACTGTGTTGTCTCGCTGTTTACAATTTAATTTAAAAAGTCTGTCTCAAGATGAAATTACTAAGCAGCTAGATTTTATCTTAACTCAAGAGCAATTAACCTTTGAGCCCCAAGCATTAACACTATTGGCAAAAGCGGCTAACGGCAGTATGCGTGATGCCCTGAGCTTAACCGATCAAGCGATTGCCTTTGGTAGCGGCCAAGTGATGCACCAACAGGTGCAAACCATGCTTGGCAGTATTGATGCCCAGCAAGTCTTAGTGCTGCTAAAAGCCTTATGTGATGCCGATATTGCTAACTTAATGCAAACTATTCAGCAAGTGCTGAGTTTTGGCGCAGATGCCGATGAGGTGCTGCGCAGTTTATTGGAATTACTCCACCAAATTACCTTAACGCAGTTTGCGCCAGCCGCGGCGCAGCAGTCGTTATACAGCGAACAAATTTTAGCCTTTGCTCAGCAATTAACCCTTGAGCAAGTGCAGCTTTACTATCAGTTATTGTTAACGGGTCGCAAAGAATTAGGCTTTGCTCCTGATCCTAAATCAGGTCTTGAAATGGCGTTACTTAGAGCCGTGGCATTTGTACCTGAAAAGCCCGTTAAACGTTGGCACACCGATGAGCCAGTAACGATTTCATTGACACCAGACCCCGTGACCCCAGAAACGGTTAAATCGGCGCCGGTTAGCTCGAAGGCTGACACTGCTACAAATAATGCAGGCGCTTCAGTTGCAGACAATGAAGCAATAACGGCTACTAAGCCAGCCCAAGTAAGCAATACTGCAGTTGATAGCAGTTCTGTGTCTGCGGCAATAACGCTGCCACAAACTGCAAGTATCGCAGCTGAGGACGATAATCTAAATGCTGCTCCCGAGATAGCCGCAGAGCAAGCTATTATCCTTAGTCAAGCTGACAGTTTAGGTTTCAATCAGCAAGCAGCGACTGAAACGCAAGCAGTTGACTCAGGCGTTATTGCAGCGCCAGCAGTTAACGCCGCTGCAGTAGAAACACCTAGAGTAGAAACGCCAGCAATTGAAACTCAGCCTGTCACATCAACAACATCGTCAAATGAGATGCCCATTGATGCCTACGAGCAGTTTGCTCAGGCAAGTGACGAATCTTATGCTGAATTTGATAACGACGATCACAATCAATATCAGCAGGCAGAAGCAAGTACTCCGCAAGCTAATGTTCAGCAAACTAGTGCCGCGCAAGCTAAGCTTGAGCAAACAACCGTTGATACTACAGAAGCTGACTTAAGCGACATGGATGCTTTACTTGATGCTGTGCTCGCTACCAATGATTCATTAAAGGCGGAATTAAATTCGCTAGCCGAAGAAGGTGAACAAGCAAAAAAGCAACAGGCGGTAGCCAATCCAAGTATTAAAATTCCTGCACCCAAAGCGAAAATGCAGTCGATTGAAAATACCGCCACAGTTGATGCTACTATTGATGTAACCACGCAAGTAAACACAAGTGCAGCAAATGATGCAGCAGATAGACCGCCATGGGAAAAGCCCACTGAATTACCTGCAGCTTCAGTTTTAACTGCAATAGCAACAACTGAGCCTGAGGTGAGCCATAGTGCAGCAACTAACATGGCAGTTGACAATGCACAAACTACTATCGCCGCCGTTGAAGTGCCAACAAGCGCTGTTAATGAGGAGCCGGGAAGTCGTCAGCATGCACACACTGCCATAGCGTCAGCTGAGAATAATGCCCCAGTGGCTGAGACAGCAGTCGCTCACGTATCGACTGAAGTGGCATTAAACGGTCACCATGAAATCTCAGGTGATAGCCTAGATTTGCACTGGTACAAAATTATGTCGCAGTTAAGCATAGGCGGCAGGGTAAGACAGCTCGCCGTTAACTCGGTATGCCAACGACTGGACAATCCGATCCCGTTATTACTTAAACCGGATCAAAAACATTTATCCGCCGAAGTGGCGATTGAGCAATTACAAATTGCCTTATCGGAGCTTTTGGGCGAAGACACAAAGGTGCAAATTCAGGTTGGGCTTGATCCACAACATGAAACCCCACTTGAATTGCGTAAAAGATTTCATCGAGAGTTATTAGCTAATGCAAATTACGCTTTAATTAACGATGACAAAGTACAATGGATGTTTACTCGTTTAGCGGCTCAGCTAAATCCAGATACTTTAGTGTATCCGGTTGAAAAGCTACAGGCGATAGGGCAACAAATTCCAGCATTGACTGTTCAATAAAACAGCTAAAGCGTTATAGGCGTCAAAACTTTGATAGCAATAGCCGCGGATTTATTGCCAATTTATTTTTTTTCAGTAAGATTAGCCCCACTTTGGCTGCTTGCTAATAACCTAATTAAGAGAAAAGACTATGTTTGGAAAAGGCGGTATGGGCAACTTAATGAAACAAGCCCAAATGATGCAAGACAAAATGGCTAAAATGCAGGAAGAAATCGCACGCACTGAAATGACCGGTGAAGCGGGTGCAGGTTTAGTTAAAGTGACCATGACGGGTTCACACAACATTCGTAAAGTTGACATCGACCCTAGTTTGATGGAAGACGACAAAGAAATGTTGGAAGATCTTATTGCTGCAGCATTCAATGACGCAGCACGTCGCATCGAAGAAAACCAAAAGACTAAGATGGCTGAAGTCACTGGCGGTATGCAATTACCTCCAGGAATGAAAATGCCATTCTAAATCTTAAAGGTTTTAAGATTCAAAAGCCCAAGTTTATCTTGGGCTTTTTTGATCGCGTTTCGTTCAGATTAAATTTTCTGCTAAATTGTACCGCCATGTCAGAGTCTTATAAGGATATATTATGCTAACCAAGGTCGGTGAAACCGTTATAAAGTCGAAACACTTAGCCAGTTGTCATTGCGGCGCGGTTGTATTATCACTTTCATTACCCAATGGCATTGAAAAGCCAAGACGCTGTGATTGCTCAATTTGTCGCAGAAAAGGCGCCATTGTGGGCTCGGTAGAATTAGCTGGCATTCAAATCGTAAAAGGCGCGGATGCTCTCAAGTTATATCAATTTAATACCCACACTGCTAAGCACTACTTTTGTCGCCATTGCGGTATTTATACCCACCATCAACGTCGCTCTAATCCTACAGAATATGGCTATAACATTGGCTGCTTAGAAGGTGTTAATCCTTTTGATATTGATGATGTTGTGCTTAACGATGGTATAAATCACCCCGCAGACAGCTAAGCGATAAAAGCATTAATTTGTTAACTCAAGGTTAAAAATATTTGACATGGTTGATTGTTAGCCTAAACTAAAAGCGTGTCAAAAATAGTTAACACCAAGTGAGGTTTAATTAACATGAGTAATGCAAATAAATTACTGCAATGGCTGCAAGAAACGAGCTTTCGAGAAGTCACTTTATCCGTTGATTTACTGGTAACGGGCTATATTTTCTATTTTTATGGTAGCAGCTTATTTCATGCTAGCCCTGAAGAATTAGCTTCAATACAGTGGATTTCAGGTATCTTTTTAGAAATTATAATTTATTCAGTAGTGCTAATGGTGGTGAGCTACATTGCTCTGGCATTAATCACAGACGATGAACTGTCACAACCTATGGATGTACGCGAAAAACAAATTAATCTCATTGGCTATAAGTATTCAGCGATTATTTTGAATGTAGGCGTGATACTGGCCATAGTGCAATACAGTGTTGAAGCCAATGACCTTGGTCTATCACAATTGGGCTTTGCTCATGCGCCGCTGCATATTTTAGTGGTGTCTTTTTTGTGTGCTGAGCTGGCATTTTATGTGGTGCAGCTATACAAGGGGCGTACAGGTGATATTTATGAGTAAACCGGCGATTTCTAACGCTATCCGCACCTTGCGTTTTTTAAATGGTGAAATGACACAAAAGCAGCTTGCTGAATTAATAGGTGTCACTAGGCAAACCGTGATGGCCATTGAGTCTAATAAGTATTCACCCACTCTTGAAGTGGCTTTTAAAATTGCTGAAGTGTTTGAACTGCCGCTAGATCAGGTATTCAGTTATCACCCCGAAAGTGATACTAAGTCCTAGCACTAATAGTTAGCAAGCTAGCTAGCCTTGGCAACAGTTAATACTGACAAAGAAACGCTAACCGAACTGACGAGTTCTGTGTTGTGAGTAGCATTAGCAATAACATCATTCTTTTGTCGCAATCATAATTACAGTACCATACGCACATTGATGCTGATTGAATGGTTTATTAACTTAAATCAGCACGCTTAATTAATAAAATAAGGCAATGAAGTATTTATGAAATTTAGTCCACTGGTTGATGAGCTTATCGAATCTTTGCGCTGCTTACCGGGTGTCGGACCAAAATCAGCCCAACGCATGGCGTTTCAATTATTAGAGCGTAACCGCAAACAGGGCCATAAATTAGCCAGTGCGTTAGAACGTTCAATGAGTGAAGTGGGGCATTGCCAAGCCTGCCGTACCTTTACAGAAGAGCAGCTATGTCCGATCTGTAGTAGCCCTAAACGGGGTAATTCAGAAGTAATTTGTGTGGTTGAAACCCCAGCTGATGTGTTAGCCATTGAAGCGGGTGGCCATTTTAGCGGCCGCTATTTTGTGTTACTTGGGCATTTATCACCCCTTGATGGTGTGGGCCCTGAAGAGCTTGGCTTAGCGTTATTAGAGCAACACCTTGCATCAGATGATGTCACAGAGTTGATTTTAGCAACCAACCCCACAGTAGAAGGTGATGCCACGGCGCATTTTATTGCTGATATGGCCCGTAGACATAATGTAGTGATCAGCCGAATCGCCCACGGAGTCCCTGTTGGTGGTGAGCTTGAGTATGTTGATAGCACCACGTTAGCGTTGTCATTCAATGGTCGTATTCCGCTGTAGTTGCGAACTGTAGTTAT